>JBAXTQ010000149.1:0-9878 GCA_037130115.1 Methylococcaceae bacterium | reverse complement strand
TTACGCCTGTTGCTAATGCAGATTGTATCAATCTTGTCAATGCGTAAGTCCTATAAATGATGATTTAGGTCAATACCCTTTGCGTTTTGTATTTGCGTGCCTTTACTTTGCACCACACGTCCGGGAATACCCACCACCGTACAGCAGGGCGGTACATCTTTAACCACCACTGAGTTAGCGCCTACCCGCACGTTGTTACCTAAAGTAATCGCTCCAAGCACTTTGGCGCCGGACCCCACCAGCACATTATTACCCAGTGTTGGATGGCGTTTTTCTTTGTTCCAAGTGGTGCCGCCCAAGGTTACGCCATGATATAAAGTCACGTCATTACCAATCTCGGTGGTCTCGCCAATGACCACGCCCAGTGCGTGGTCAATAAACAAACGTCTGCCAATGGTAGCGCCGGGATGAATTTCAACATTCGTCAATAGTCGGGTAAACGCAGCTAAAATTCTGGAGGTCAATTTCCAGTTTGCTTTCCATAACCGGTGACTGATTCGATGCATCAGCACCGCATGGACACCCGAATAGGTCAGTAATATTTCCCAGACATTGTGTGCAGCGGGATCACGACCAAAAACACAGTAGACATCTTCATGCCATTGGGCCAGAAAACTTTGCGGTGCTTCTGTCCGGTTTTTTAGCTTATCTAACATGACCATAACCATTTTTATGCGCCTGTGTAGGGAGTGCAAAGGTAACTAAAGCTGCCCCAACTATATCAACGTAAAGAAAAAACCAAAGATAAAGAAAACACCACGAAGACACGAAGAGCACGAAGAAAAAGCCAAAGAGTCACCCCTTTCAGGTAGGAAGCCATGACAGGTTTAAAGACTGTCAGATCTCTTAAGTGTTAAGGAACCTGCATGAAATAACTTGACTGTTTATATCCCCTCACCCCAGCCCTCTCCCACAGGGAGAGGGGGCAAGATGCCGAAGTTATTTCATGCACACTCCTAAGCAGAAAGCCGAAAAACCTGCTTTAAACTTCGTGCTCTTCGTGTCTCGGCAACTGCTCCATGCGTTGCTCTACCTCCTGCATCCATGCAGTCGTTCGTGGTGAATAAATAAATAATTAATCTTTAATTTAAACTCCAACCGGCGTTGCCCAGTGTCGGTGGGCCGGGTATTCTAAAAAAAGACCCCGGAAAGCGATCGTCTTGATCCGGTATTTCCACCAATTCTTTGACTTCCGGTTGGCATGACTCTAGTTCGGTCTGTTCGTTCATGTTGAATTGTCCTGTTAAAGGTTTTGATGAAAAAGAGCCAAGTCTTCAGTTTTGGGTGACTGTTTTGTGTCACTGACAAACAGCCGGACTTGTGCCAATAATTTTTGTGCCTGTAAGCGGTTAACCGCTATGCCTATTTGTTTATAAGCATGAATCACGCCTTGAGTACCCGAATGTTTGCCCAGCACCAGTTGATGACAACGCCCGACGATTGCAGGATCAACCCCTTGATAATTATTCGGGTCTTTTAACAGGCCATCGACATGAATACCGGCTTCATGGCTAAATACGTTTTTACCTATCAAACTTTTTCGGCTGCCAATGGCATCACCGGAGGCACGGGCAACTTGCTCGGACAGCAAAGGAAAATTCTGTAACGAAATACCAGTTTCAAAACCATATAATTGTTTTAAACCGACCACCACTTCTTCCAAGGCGGCATTACCTGCACGTTCACCCAATCCGTTAACCGTTGTATTGACATGTGTTGCACCGGCCAACGCCGCCGCCAGCGTATTGGCAGTCGCCAGTCCCAAATCATCATGGGCGTGCATTTCAATTTCCAGATCTGTTGCAGCCCGTAATTTTTTGATGGTTTCAAACACCCCAAACGGTTCCATAATGCCCACGGTATCAGCGAAACGAATTCTGCTTGCGCCTGCTTGTTGCGCCATTTCAGTCATACGTAGCAAAAAATCAACATCTGCCCGCGAGGCATCTTCCATGCCTACGCACACCTCCAACCCCAAGCTTCGCGCTTCCTGCACACAGCTACTAATCGTGTTTAATACCCACTGCCGACTTTGTTTAAGCTTATGTTGAATATGCTGGTCGGACGCGGAAATCGATAAATCGATTTTATGTACATTCAAACCCAAACAGGCCTGTAAATCATCACGACGCATTCTTGACCAGACCAGCAAGGTTGTCGGCAATCTTAACGCGGTAATGGCTTTGATTTCATCCCGTTCAATGGCCCCCATGGCCGGAATGCCTATCTCCAATTCCTGCACACCCAAGCCCGCCAGTTGTGTTGCAATCGCCAGTTTTTCGGTTAGCGAAAAGGCAACGCCAGCGGATTGCTCGCCATCCCGAAGGGTCGTATCGTCAATGATAATGGTGCGGTTTTGAGATTTCATAACTCACCGTAGGGTATGCTGCGCAGGATTTATGGGTTCGGTTTAAAACAACTCGCAAGGCATGCTCTACGCATAAGTCGGTGCAAATGCTTTTTCAGGATCAGCCACCGGGCCGTCACCTTCCCAATACGGTGATAATTTACGCAACTTGGCAACGATTCCGGGCATCACTTTTAATACTTCATCGACTTCCGACATAGAGTTGTAGCGCGAAAATGAAAAACGAATGGTGCCGTGTGCAGCGGTGTAAGGAATATCCATGGCCCGCATCACATGCGAAGGTTCCAAAGAGCCGGACGTACATGCCGACCCGCTGGAGGCTGCAATGCCGGCCTTGTTTAACAACATCAAAATCGATTCGCCTTCGATATATTCAAAGGCAATGTCGGTGGTGTTGGGCAAACGGTTGTACATATCGCCGGTGACAAAACAATGCGGAATCTGTTCAGTGAGGCCGCGCTCCAAACGATCACGCATGGCTTTAACAATGGTATTTTCATACTCGATGTACTCTAACGCCAGTTCACAAGCTTTTCCCAAACCGACAATGGAGGCACTGTTTTCTGTACCTGCCCGTCTGCCCCGTTCTTGATGACCGCCGCGTAACAAGGGACGATAACGGGTGCCGCGACGTAAATATAAAACGCCGATGCCTTTGGGCGCGTGTAACTTATGTCCGGATATTGACAGCATATCGATTTTGGTATCTTGCAGCATCATGGGGATTTTGCCGACCGCCTGCACCGCATCAGTATGAAACATCACGCCGGCTGCATTAGCCATGTCCGCCATTTCGGCAACCGGAAAAATGGTGCCGGTTTCATTGTTTGCCCACATCACCGTGACTAGCGCGACTTGATCGGATAATAATTTTTGATAGGCGTTCAGATTCAAGCGACCGGCTTTATCAACCGGCATTCTATGAATGGTATAACCCTCTTTTTCAAGCATGTCACACACGCTTAAAATAGCCGGATGTTCCACGGTGGTGGTGATGATTTCTTTCTTGTTTGGCTGGGCTTTAATTGCAGAAAGAATAGCGGTTGAATTGGATTCTGTCCCGCAGGAGGTAAAGATAATTTCAGAATCATGCTCACAACCAATCAGTGCCTGAACTTGTTGGCGGGCATGTTTAAGACCTTTTGCCACGCCATCGGCAAATTTATGGATAGACGAGGGATTGCCGTATTGTTCCAAAAAATAAGGAATCATCACATCAACAACGGCATGATCAACCTTGGTGGTGGCATTATTATCCAGGTAAATATCTTTCATCATGCCACCTCAATATTGACTAACTTTTTCATTTCGGAGGCGGGTACGACTTTAATAAATTCACCCATCACTTCCATTAAACGTTGTTGTATACCGGCAATGGTCATCGCCGCCATTTGGCAACCGTTACAGGCACCGGTCATATTGACGTAAGCGGTATTGCCAAGCACTTCAACCAGTTCTACATCGCCGCCATCCGCCATCAGTGCCGGTCTTAACGAGTCTAAAACCATCTCGATTTTTTTGATGCGTTGCAAGTTGGTTAGCGGAACTTTAACGGCAGCGATTTTTGCAGGCGTTTCCACGGGAGCTGCCGTTGGGTCAAATTTTTCGCCTTTTTCGGCTAATACTTTTTCCAGAATGGCTTCAATGTCTTCGTGACAAGCCGCGCAACCACCGCCCGCTTTGGTAAAATTGGTCACATCTTCAACTGTGCGCAATTTATTGGCCCAAACCATTTCCTCAATCATTACCGCATCAATCGCAAAACATTTACAGATTAACGCGCCTTCTTCATGATCATCTTTCCAGACTTCACCGCGATAATTTGCTATCGCCGCTTGCAGCGCTTCACGACCCATCACGGAACAGTGCATTTTTTCAGGCGGCAAGCCTTCCAGTTGATCGGCAATATCCTGATTGGTCACCTTTGCCGCTTCATCCAGCGTCATGCCTTTAATAATTTCAGTCAGCACCGATGATGAGGCAATCGCTGAACCGCAACCAAACGTTTGAAAACCCGCTTCAAGGATAATTTCACTGTCATCATCAACTTTCAAGGTCAGTCGCAAGGCATCGCCGCAACTGATAGAACCGACTTCGCCGGTTGCATTGGCATCAACGACTGCACCTGCATTTTTAGGATTAAAAAAATGCTCTTTTACTTTGTCTGAATAGTCCCACATGGCTTTATCCTCGGAGTTGGTTGTAGGTTGGGTTAGGCGGCCGCCGTAACCCAACTGATTCGATCGGTAAATGTCGGGTTACACTATCGCTACCAAAAGCAGACGCTTTAGGCGACCCAACCGACTTAATTAATTAATTAAGAGCAGGGTTTTCCGGCACCTTCGGTACTGGTATTAAAAGAAGTGCCACAAGCACAACTTTTAGCGGCATTAGGATTGGTAAACTTAAATCCCGAGCCTTCGATACTATCAAGAAAATCGATAGACATGCCGTCAAGCATCGGCAGACTCACCGGATCAATAAATACTTTTACCTCGCCGCAATCAATAACCGTATCTTCCAGCGTGTGGCTGCCTTCGAGTTTTAATCCGTATTGATAACCGGAACAACCACCGTCAGTCACTTCTATTCGTAAGCCGGCCAAAGGCGTTTCTGAACCGGCAATAAACCGGCCGACAGCGGTAATGGCTTTTTCTGTTAATGTAATCATTTTTAAGCGCTCCTGAAAGTGTGGCATCGTTCTTGTTAATACTTATAGCAACCTATATGCCATTTTATTTTTTACAGGCTAAAAGCTTGTTTAATAAAGTTTTAATAAAGCCTAAGTAAAATATGAAATGATTGTAAGGCAGGTTTAAATCATACAATCAGCTAACAATGTAAGCTTTGCTACAAAAACCAAGGGGATATGAAATGAAAATAGAAGATTTAGATTTAGGTGATGTCGTCTATGCCGCCACGACTATTACTGATGATGGTTCCATTCCCGATGGCCTCGAAGGCGAAATACTGGCCGAAGCAGGAACCCGTGGCGTTATTACCATGATTGGACATGTAGAAGAGGAGCCCAATCGCAGCGTTTTTCTGGTACGCTTTGAAGATAAAGACATGAACCTGGGTAATCCGGTTGGCTGCTGGGTTGAAGATTTGGTTATGGAACCCAAGCTTGTTCATGATTGTTAAAGATTTTTATCACGAAGAAAAATATAGGGTTTCTGGATCTTACGCGATGCATCACAGTCGTAGGCCGGAATAAGACCACCCAAGCCTGTCCTGAGCTTGTCGAAGGGCGTAGCGCGTGGTGGCGTTTCCGGCAGACGCATACCGAGTGCCGGAAACGCTTGTTCTCGCTTGCGCTCGAAAAGTCTTGTACTCGTTCCCAAGCTCCAGCTTCCAGTCTCGCGAAGCTGGAGCTTCGGCTTCTGGTTCCCAAGCTGGAAGCTTGGGAACCAGAAGAACGTTAACCGTTTTTGCTTTTCTTCGTGTCCTTCGTGTCTTCGTGGTGAATGCTTTTCTATACGGATATTAAAGCGCGTAGAATGGGTAGAGGCGATAGCCGAAACCCATCATAATTAATTCCTTATGTGATGGGTTTCGCGCTGCCCTACCCATACTACTCTTGACTATCAACTTAAACCGGGGCATGTAGCGCGTAGGTTTCAGTGAGGCAGCGTCATATTCTTGAATGATATGAATTACACCGAGAAACGTTAATTGAAAGCAGGTAACTTTGCGCTGGGTTCCCAATCTCCAGATTGGGAACCCAGAGGTCGAAGCCCTGGCTTCGCTAGACTGGAAGCTGGAGCCGGGCTGATTGGGTTTAAAACACACAAAAGCCCCGATAATCAATAAGATCAGCGGGGCTTTTAAGCGCTATTGAGTTGTCATACGTAGACAGCTATCAATCTTCACATGCTGGTTGAGGTTGGTTTAGTGTGATTTTAACTTATCGAACCATTCTTTTTGACGCGCCACGGAAGTGAGAAATGTTCCATGGTGATCGCCTGATTTAACAGACTCGGTAACCAGTAATTGACTGCCCATGCTTTTTTGATACGTTGATGCCAGTTGACCTATTGGAATGGAAATAACTTCATCCAAGGTGCCGTAATACATTTTTACATGGGTTTTAAATACCCTGCGATAGGCTTGCATGTCGGACAAGATTTTGCCATAGTCAGAATCCACAAAATAGCCGGGGTCTGAATATTTATCATTAAGCAACTCTTTGAAGCTAGTCGGGAGGCTTTTAATTATCGCCCTAAGCTCATCTATGCCACTGTAATTCCGCTCATATATTTTTCGCAAGTCATCATAGTAAGCGGCTTTTATCACGTCTTTTGCAAGACCCGGCTTGGAAAAATAGTTTTCATAAGAGAATGCGGTAAGGCCAACCAAGGTATTTAACCACTTGGCATCACTTGTTCTTGGGTGATAAATCCACCCGTTCAGCGCTGCAAAGATGTCACTGGGGGCTGATGCAGTCGATGCGGCTTTAACAGGGATGTTTCGACTTTCAAGCTTCTCAAGGAAGGCAGTCGTCACCAAGCCGCCTTGTGACCAACCTGTCAGAAAGAGATCGGTCTGACTTATTTTCTTGTTGTCTTTAAGAAATTTAATCGCCGCCTCATACAAATCATTACAAGCCTGCTGTTCGCTGGCCTTGACAGTAAATCCTTCAGGTTCTATAGAATCCCCCATGCCGAAGTAATCAGCGGCTATGACTATATAACCTTGGCCGGCAAACTGGGCAACCATCAACCGTGTTTCATAGGCGGCTGAATTAATGGGGTCAGCAAAGGCATACGACGGTACGTCATGTTTTCCAAAGACGGTTCCGTGCTGATAAGAGACGATAGGCAGAGCTGAAGCATCACGAATTTTGGGAATGGCCAATAAGCCAAAAGCTTTGGTTGGCTTATTGCCCTGCTCCGGGATAACCGAATCGTAAGCGACCTTATAAAGCTCTACCTCGTATTTGGCAGGCGCATAATGTGGCAACTTATAGGTCTTAGGTATTCCGCTCGAAAAATCATCGATCTCTTTAGTCAGTATCTTATTAAGTTGCGAAATAGTGTAGGGTTCAAGAGGCGTGAAGGTGAAATCTGCCTGCACACTCGCGGTAAAAACAAACAACAGTAAGCCAACATATAATTTCATATTTATTCCAATAATTTATTTTCTGTGATATTTCACTGTGTAAAAAAACGAAACCCAATATTACAAGAAGCACCGTTATAGTTATAGTTTTTTGCAGGTCTTGCTTAATAAATAAACATACCTGTTTATAATCCTGGACGCAGTTTTTTGAGCAATTAATTACCACTTAAATTAGTAGGTGCCCCCATTAACCCAAATAATAGTTGAGTAGACATCGGCATTGATTGGAATATTTTATCTTCAACTTCGTCCAATTTGTCAACATATTCTACCTCATGGACGGAGTGAAGTTGTTGGCATTTTCCAGTGTTGGTTATCTGAAAAAAAGCAGGTGATTTATAAACTTTACCATTGTATTTAAATGACTCTGAGAAAAAAAAGCCATTATAACTATTTGACCAGACAGCAACTTCTGAAGAAATTTTACATTTTTTTGCATCAAGGGTTACATGACCCTCAAATCGCATAGTCATAGAATCTGTCAGGATTTTAGCGTAATTGGCGGTTAAAACGATAGGTTGATTTTGAGGATTTAAAGGCTTAAAATTTATCCTCACATCATCAATGAGTAATCTGGTTAATTTATTCCCTAATATCTCGGCATTAGCTTGTTTTTCAATCTGCTTTCCGGCTAGTGTCGCTCCCTTGCCCTCTGAAGCTAAATTGCCATCAATATTTATTAAGAGATTAATTTCATTCATATCAAACTTTACTATTTTGGATGTTAAAGGCTGATCTATAGTGAGTCCTTTAAGGTAAAGTTCGTCATAATTAGTAAATTCAATCATACGGCCTTTGCGTCGTCTCTTGTTTAACGCATCAGCCGTAAATTTAAATAGTATAAGATTTCTATCGATATGCGTCCGGGTAAATTTTGTAGCCCAAAAACTGGCATTACACTGTTTACAGCTATCTACCAAATTTTGATCAAGGCTAACAGACTCATTTTCTTCATTACTTGTAGAGCAGGCAATTAATAGTAGAGCGCAAAAAATTGATAAGTATTGAAAAATACTAATCAATTTTATCAATTACTTGGTAACTGATATGTGACATAGTCCAGCCATTGTCAGTTTATTACTTGTATCTAAAACCGCTGCGTTAGCAGCTACCAATGTTCCTCCCATGCCTACAGGAACTTTTGCAATGACAACTATATTAGCGAAAATCTGAGAGGTTGGAATAACATTTGTATGAGTACCCCATTCCGGGTGACCTGGCACATTGGGTATTACTGTACATTTTGCATGTGCTATCAGGGTGTTAAAATTATTTGCCAACGGTGTAACAAAAGGCCCTTGTAACCCAAAAGTACCACTGCCAGAATTTCCCATAAGGCTGGCGACCGTTCTATTTATTGTCATCGCATTAAAACAGTCTTCGTTGGTTATTTTGGCTGAGATCTTTAGTTGAGTCCCTGCTTTAACAGTAGCCGGGCAAATTACATCGGATGCATTGACCGCTGTTGATGATGATAAAACTAATAAAATCAAACATTTTCTATAATTCATGCAGTTACCATTATTTTCAAAAAGAGTATTTAGCACAAATCTTATCAAATTTTATTATAAATAAATATCATATATTGCAAAATCTTCAAAAAATCAATATTAACAGCTTAAATTCTCATAAAAGAAAAAGTCACGATCTTGCAATGACTATCAATTAAGGCGACTAAAGTCAGGTCGTGTAATGAAAAAATCTACAATGCCAAAGTACACCTATAAAAACGCCCATTCCTCGAACCAAGCCGCCTGCCCTTTATAGCATCCCTCATCATCAATCAGATTCCAAACCACGGCATTTTTGATCATGAAACGTTTGCCGGTACTGGAGATACGAACGCCCTCATAATGATCAATGTAACCTTTTTGGGTGACTTCTGCCAGCAAGCGTTCACGTTCTGCCTGATTAACCGGTTCTGCGGACAAACGGGAAGGCAATCGGGTAAAGTCTTCCCAACCAAGTTCAAACAGTTCCAGTGCTTTCAGGTTGGCGTAATTAAAAACCGGATCACTGGCGGTATCATGACTAACAACGGCAAACGAAGCCTGGAATAATTGACGCGCAAATGCTTCGTCGGAATGGGTGTTTTCGATAAGGTCTTTCAACAGCAGGTGTCGATAGCTGTCTTTAAGGAGTTGGGCATATTTAACGAGGAAGTTATTTTCTTCATTAGGGTATTGCATAGAAAGTTACGCGGGTAAAAAAAGAAAATAAAGGCTGGGCATAAAAAAGCACCAATAAAACAGGAGCTTTTAGAATTTAAAGGCAGAAGAAAATGGGTAGATGGTTTTGGCGATATTTATCACTTCAATCTACAGCTTTATAGCGGGTCTTTAAACCAAATGCACTTCTAAGCGTTTACCTAATGCTTTGGCATATTTCC
>JBAXTQ010000148.1:0-10031 GCA_037130115.1 Methylococcaceae bacterium | reverse complement strand
CTAATAAAATCTCCCCTAACCCCTCTTTGTTAAAGAGGGGGACTGAATAATTACGTTAAATTAGCTTTTTATTTTCGCGGGATTATAGTGAATTATGCAGGGGATTAAATCATGTCATTTGGCAAATTACTGATCACAATCGGCTTTATTTTTGTAGTACTTGGACTTATTCTTAATTATGCCCCTACGCTAATAAGCTGGTTTGGTAAATTACCCGGCGACATTCGTATTGTAGATGAAAATAAAAAGGTATTTATACCAATTACCTCTATGCTTATAGTCAGCATAATTTTAACAATCATTGTAAATCTGTTTTTTCGTAAATAGTGTAGCTTTTGATAAGGTAGTCAATCCGGTAATATCAACCTTGGTCAATATTTTTGAGGCGTGACACTTTTTTGAAGTGTGAATGCGTAACAGCAGTAAATCAGTTATCAATTTTCCTTGCTGGTTTTAAGACCTCGACCTTTAGGCCGAAAAGAGCTCCCCGCAATAATACGCGCAAGCGATTATTGCTTTATCGGGCGCGGATTGGGGATGGGATGCAGGCCCCTTCCCAATCTTTGGCCTCATCCCAACGGGATGTTTCTTTATTGCCAAAGTTTTTGTAACGTGTGGAGTGTGCGCGTTCCAATATCAACATGTTGTAGAAATGCCCCAAATTCTAAGACTAATTTGGCTTATTCGCTTCTCTGCTATTTTTCTAAGCTTAAAAACGTAAACATAACATAAAGTTATAATTTTTCAGAAACCACAATGCTTTTTATGATATAAATATTAATCAGCCTTGTGTGGTTCACATTTTCAAGCCTCTTGCTTTGTCGGAGGCTTTTAACATAATAATAATAAACAAGAACAATGGCAAAAAGAGTTGCAATAACCGGCTTTTCATTTAGATTTCCAGGCACATCCAACAGCGATTATTGGCAAGATCTCCTTGCCGGCCGTGATATGGTGACGGAGGTTAATTCGGAACGTTGGGCAAAGGATACCTTTCGACATCCGAACAAAAACCACCCGGGAACCAGCTATACCTTCGCAGCAGGTTCTATCGGCGACATTTCAACGTTCGATGCCGGATTCTTTGGCATTTCCCCGCGAGAAGCCGCCCTAATGGATCCACAGCAGCGGTTACTGCTCGAAATGAGCTGGGAGGCACTGGAAAATTCCGGTATCAAACCCTCCTCGCTTCATGGGAGTCAGTGCGGCGTCTTTATCGGTATCGCCAGCACAGACTATGCCTATCGACTGGCCGACGATCTCGCGGCCATTGACTCGTTAACCGCTACCGGCACTACCGCAAGCATTGCAGCCAACCGCATCTCTTATGTGTTTGACTTGCGCGGCCCCAGTATGGTGATCGATACCGCCTGCTCGTCTTCCATGGTGGCATTTCATCAGGCATGCCGCTCAATCCTTTCGGGAGAGAGCAGTCAGGCGATAACCGGTGGCATCAATCTGCACTTGCATCCTTATGGTTTCTTTATCTTCGCCAAAGCCTCCATGCTATCCCCCCGTGGCCGATGCAGTGTTTTCGATGCGACCGGTGATGGCTATGTGCGCTCCGAAGGGGGCGGTGTTTTTTTTCTCAAAGATTACGACCAAGCCATCGCTGATGGTAATCCTGTTCTGGCGATTGTTGCAAATTCTGCGATTAATACGGATGGCCGAAAATCGGGACTCACCCTGCCTAGCCCGAAAGCCCAAGCCGCTTTGTTGAAACAGGTGTACGACCAGGCGGGGATTGATCCTTTTAAGATTGATTACCTCGAAGCTCACGGCACCGGCACGGCCGTTGGTGACCCGGTTGAAGTACAAGCCATTGGCGATGCGCTGGGTAAATTACGCCCCTCAAATAAGCCGCTACTTATCGGTTCGGTGAAAAGCAATTTAGGTCATCTTGAAACCGCTTCCGGAGTGGCCGGTTTGGTAAAGGCGCTTTACTGCATCCAGCATCGATTAGTGCCGGCAACTATTGGCATCAAAACGCTCAACCCCAATATTCCCTTTGATAAGCTGAATATTGAAGTGGTCAACAAAAATCAGCCTCTCAAAAAAACCGGAAAACTGATTATTGGCATCAATTCCTTCGGTTTTGGAGGTGCCAACGCTCACGTAATTCTGGAAAGTGATGACGCACTAAAAGCATCATCACCCAAACACGCCAATACGACCCTTCTGCCACTAATTATCTCGGCAAAAGACCCGCTCGCATTAAAAGCGGCTGCCCTTGACTTTTCAGAATTTCTGAATAATCAACCGGAGTCCTCGGTTTACGACATTGCCCATAATGCCGTGTTTAGGCGAGAATGGCATGAGTATCGTGCCATAGTCTACGGTGCCACAACAAAAACCATCGCTGAAGCGTTGCTCAATTATGCCAATGATGAACCCGGGCAACGCTTGGTAGAATCAGGGGTTGCATTACAAGTACCTTCCGGCCCCGCTTTTATTTACTCGGGAAATGGTTCCCAATGGGCTGGAATGGGCAAGCGCCTTTTGGAAGAAGAGCCCTTGTTTAGGGATACCATCCGGGAAATTGATGCCCTTTTTAGTCGCTACGCCGATTTCTCATTAGAGGACGAGTTGGCAGGCAAGAATGGCGAAAATCGCTACCAATATACGGAAATTGCACAACCTGCCTTATTCGCCCTTCAAGTCGGGATTACGCGAATGTTACGGCACCAAGGTATTATGCCTGTCGCCGTAGCAGGGCATAGTGTAGGCGAAGTGGCGGCGGCTTGGGCATCGGGAGCATTAACGCTGGAAGCTGCCGTGGCAGTTATTTATCATCGAAGCGAACTGCAAGGCACGACCAAAGGCAAAGGTGAAATGACTGCCGTAGCGTTAAGCCAAGAGTCTGCCCAAAATTTGCTTAACGAACTGGATCTTGCATCAACACTGACTATTGCCGGCATCAATAGCGCACGTGGCGTGACTATCGCAGGCAACCCAAAACCGCTCAGCTGTCTTGAATCAGCTCTAAACAAGCGTAACGTTTTCAATAAACGGCTGGATCTGGATTACGCATTTCACAGTCCGATCATGGATGAGATCGAAAGCGGCATCAGGCTGTCGCTGGCAAAACTCCATCCGAAGAAAACCCGCGTCCCCTTTTACTCTACAGTCACCGGTGCCTTGTTGGCGGGAACGGAGCTCGATGCCGCCTACTGGTGGCACAACATCCGCAAACCTGTATTATTCGAGCAAGCCATCAAAAGTATTCTGAACAGTGATCTCAATATTTTTATTGAGATAGGTCCTCATGCCGTCTTACGCAGTTATATCAACGACTGCGTAAAAAGCGTGGGGATAGAAAGTCGTATTCTGTCCACCATCACGCGCAATGATGATGCCCCGCAACGGGTTTGGAAAGCGGGTAGCCAGGCGCTGATTGCAGGTGTCAATAGCGACTGGTCACGCGTTTTTTCAAGGCCGGGTCAATTTATCCAGCTACCAAACTACCCGTGGCAACGTGAGCGTCATTGGCATCCTGTCACACCGGAATCAATGGGCTTGCTTTATCGCCACAAAATTCATCCCCTGCTGGGCTACCCCCTGCAACAACATGACCTTACATGGGAAAACCAACTCGATACCAAACTCAATCCGAGCTTGGCTGATCACGTGGTCGGGGGAGCCATTGTCTTCCCTGGCGCAGGCTTTTCCGAATTGGCTCTGGCTGCTACCTTGGCTTGGCATCCTGGTGATCTTGCTGAAATTGAGGATTTGGAAATTCACTCACCATTATTGCTAAGCGCCGATTACACCAAAGTTGTTCGCCTGAAGATTGAAGCGCAAGATGGCAGCTTAACCATAAAAGCCAGAGACTATGGTGGAACAGAACCTTGGACGGTTCATGCTGTAGGCCGCGTACTGACAAAACCTGGAGACATCTTACTGCGTGAGGAAAGCCTCTTGTTACCCAGAGATCAACCTGATTTTAACGGTGCCAGCCACAAAGCACTTACCGATGCAAACGGGCTAACTTATGGCCCGGCTTTTCAATGCATTGATTATGGCTGGGTAAAGGGTAATTCTGTACTGGCGGTCTTTAAAATACCGGAAAGTATTGAGGCAGAACTGGAACATACTCATCTTCATCCTGCCTTGCTGGATTGTACCTTTCAATTAATCTTCCAGTTATTGAAAGACAATTTCGGCGCTCATGCCGGCATTACTTTTGTGCCTACCAAAATGGGTAGAATTGCCTTCCGCAGCAGCAAGGCAAAGCCGGGGTTTGCCCGCGCCACATTATTACGTCAAACCCAACGCTCACTCACTACAGAATTTACTATTTTTGATACTGACAGTATAGCCATAGCGGTCGTCAAGGGTGTACAGTTTCGCAGCATTCGACTTAGCAAACATGCAGTTGATCATTTACGTTTCCCGGCTTATCACAGCATACCAATACCCCATGCTTTTACGCCTGATGCCACTTCTGTTATCACGTTCGAAAGCGTTAAGTTAGCTATTGATGATCTGGCCAGGCGTGCAACACTCAAAGGTGATTATCGCCGCTACACAGAAGAAGTGGAGCCTTTGCTGGATAGTCTTTGCAGTCGGTTTACCCGGCAGGCATTACAATTATTATCGGCAGACGGCAAAAAACTATCTGCTCAGGATATTGCAGATTGTCAACATACCAATCCTGAAATAGTACCGTTTCTTGGTCATTTACTAACCGTGGCCGAGGAGGATCAAGTTATTGCCTTAAGCCATGATGGTTGGGAAATTTTGCCCGACGAGGATACCCATGCCTCAGCCCAAGACATTTGGAACAGTCTGGTTGCAGACTACCCCGACTATTTTCAAATTATACACTCGGTAGGACGTATCGGGATGCATCTGAAATCACTTTTGGAAGGCAGCCTGACACTCGCCAAAATTTGCCCTCAGGAATCATCACTTACTACACTGACACGTCAGGTACTGGGCGCTAAAGGTAAACAAAAAATCGGCCTGGTTCTGCGCGACTTAATTACCAAGGGCATAAATCAACTGCCTGAAGGTCAGCGTTTGGGAGTCATTGAAATCAGTGAAGGCTCGCCTTCATTTGCCATGGATGCCTGCATAGCTATGGACTCTGCATGCTGTGATTACATGTTTGCCAGTACCTCGGTAGCGACATTGGACGATATTGCCCAGATCAAGGAACAATTTCCCGGCATCGACACTCACCTCATTGATCATGCTTTAGAACAAGCAAACGTAGCGGCTACTTGCCAGATCGCTATCATTACACTCGATTTTAATACCCTCGAACACGCAATAAAAGCATTAGAATACGCACGCGCATCTCTTCTTCCTGGCGGTGCCTTAATTATCGTTGCAAATCAGCCTTCACGCTGGATCGACTTTGTTTTTGGCGGGCAATATAACTACTGGTATCCAGCAAACAATGACAGTTGGCTATCTAATCAACGTACAACGTTGTTCTGGAAATCACAGCTACAACAACTTAACTTTTCCAATGTAGAAACCTTTGAACTCTCCCCAAACACCTTTTCCGGTTCCTGTTTATTGGTAGCCCAGCGTGATGAAAGTGTGCAGCCAATAATCCCGTCACCTGAGATAACACCCCGTAGTTGGATTATACTGGCGGATCAAAACGGTTATTCAGCGCAACTATCAAAGCATTTAACTACGAAGTTACAAGGGCGAGGTGATCTGGTCATACAAGCGGCTTCCGGCGACACGGACTCTATTGAGTCCTTGCTGTTGAATACCCGAGCCAACTACGGACAACTTGATGGCATCGTTCATCTGGCAGGTCTTGCGCCTCAATCAAGGCTGACCGAGGTTGAAGCCATTCTTGAACAGCAGGTGATTAGATGCACCACTACCGCCAACATTATTCAGGCTTGTGAAAACACTCAGACCAACACGACCTGCTGGCTAATCACTACCGCTGCTGCCACTCATTTACTGCCTAAGCGTAGTGCTTCCAAGGTTCCGACATCAGCGCTAATCTCCGTGGATGCCGCACTTTGGGGATTTGGTCGAACGCTAATTAACGAAGCCTCTACCACTCATGTTCGCCTGATTGATTTGGAAGCTCCCCTGCTTATTGATACGGTTGTCACCTCTTTGGCTAAAGAATTCGATATGCCAGACGATGAACAGGAAATTATTCTGACCCGTTGTGGCGCACGCTATGCGCCACGTCTGTATCTTGAATCAGAACCTGACTCTCGGGAACATCAGAAAATTGAATCCCCAACCATCAATCTTGGCTTTCAATTTCCGGGTCAGTTACGTAATTTGCGTTGGGAAGCACAGCCACGCCGCATAGCCTCCGAAGGTGAAATAGAAATTGAAGTCCATGCCTCCGGCCTTAATTTTCGTGATGTCATGTATGCCCTTGGTCTACTTTCCGACGAAGCCATAGAAAACGGTTTTTCAGGCCCTACCTTGGGTCTCGAATTTTCCGGGACTGTGCAGGCTATTGGCAGTAAAACCAGTGAGTTTGCCTTGGGAGATCGGGTTGTTGGCTTTGGTCCCTCCAGCTTCGGTAACCGGGTAATTACCCAGGCCAATGCCGTTTCCCTTATACCTCCCGGCATCTCGTTTGAAGCGGCGGCAACCATTCCAAGTACCTTTTTTACCGTCTATTATGCACTGCATCATCTGGCTCGATTGCAGCCGGGTGAAAAGATACTTATCCATGGCGCAGCCGGAGGCGTGGGTATTGCCGCCATCCAAATCGCCAAATGGATGGGCGCGGAAATCTACGCGACAGCAGGTTCAGATGAAAAACGTGATTTTCTTCATCTATTGGGCATTGAGCATATCTTCGATTCTCGTTCGCTAGTCTTTGCTGATGAAATTATGGCTCAGACTGACGGAAAAGGCATCGATGTCATACTTAATTCTCTGGCTGGGGAAGCCATCAATCGAAACTTTCAGATACTTAAACCCTTTGGCCGTTTTCTGGAGCTGGGTAAACGGGATTTTTACGAAAATACCAAAATAGGCCTGCGTCCTTTTCGTAATAATATTAGCTACTTTGGCATCGATGCTGACCAGTTATTGCAGCTACATTCCGGCCTGACCCACCGATTATTTACTGAACTCATGGCCTTGTTTGCCGAAGGTATTCTTCACCCGCTGCCCTATCAAGCATTTGAAGCCAACGATATTGTTGACGCCTTCCGCTACATGCAGCAGGCCCGGCAGATTGGCAAAATAGTCATCACCTATCGAAATGGTATTAACAATGTTTATACCCCAAATCAAGAAACCCGGAAACACCTGGTACTCCCGGCTAATGCCTCTTACCTGGTAACCGGAGGATTAACCGGCTTTGGACTTGCAACGGCACAATGGCTGGTTAGCAAAGGTGCGCGTAGCCTCGTTTTAATCAGTCGTAGCGGCCCCGGTTCCGAAGAAGCCAAGACCGCCATAGACCTGCTTGAGAAACAAGGCATAACAGTTTATGCAACTTCCTGCGATGTGACTGACAAAAAGGCTATTTCAGCACTATTCACGGAAATAGCCGATACCCTTCCGCCCATAAAAGGCATTGTCCATGCCGCCACAGTGATCAATGACGGATTGATACGTAATATGGACGCGAATCAGATCCGTAGTGTGCTCGAACCAAAAGCATTGGGAGCCTATTATCTGCATGAAATGACGCTGGATAAACCGCTGGACTTCTTTATTCTGTTTTCATCAGCGACCACTCTGTTCGGTAATCCCGGTCAAGCCAACTATGTGGCGGCTAATACTTGCCTGGAAGCTTTGGCGCAGCAGCGTCGGGCTAACGGATTGCCTGCCACCTGCATAGCTTGGGGCGCTATTGATGATGTAGGATTTTTGGCGCGTAACAAGAAAATCAAGGAGGCCTTGCAAAGTCGCATGGGTGGATCAGCACTCAACTCTGCTGTCGCTCTTGAGGTTCTTGAAAATATGTTGCTTACCGATCGTTCCAATCTTGGCGTAATGGAACTGGATTGGAAAGCACTATCCCGATTTCTGCCCAGTGCAGACAGCCCAAAGTTTAGCGAACTGGCGAAACATGCGAGTGACAGCGATGGACAACATGAGAATGCTGAAGATATTCAACAATTACTTTTAGAGCTTTCTGACGCAGATTTATTGACAACATTGATAGGCATGATCAAAAGTGAAGTCGGTGAAATCCTCCGGGTTTCTGCGGACAAGATTGACCCAACCCGATCAATTTACGATATGGGTCTGGATTCCCTCATGGGTGTTGAGCTAATTGTTGCCCTTGAATCGCGTTTTGGTACCCGACTACCTGTTATGGCATTGAGTGAAAGCCCAACCATCGCAAAATTGGCGGGACGTATTATTCAACAGCTAAAAGGCAATGGTGAACTGGAAGCAGTTTCAGATAAAACCGAGCTTTTTGCACGAACCCAGCAAATAGTTTCACAACATGAGGCCGGTGACTCTACCCAATTAATCACAAATTTGGTTAGTGATCTACAAGCTCAAAGTGCGACTTCACTTGACAGGATAATTAATTAATATGTCTCAAAAAGGACTTCCCGGTCTGACGGCCCAAATAAAAGACAAGCTCATCCAGCAGGCTCTTGAACGCAGGCTTCGTAAGGTAGAGCATGGCAGCACTGCCGAAGCCCCCATAACCGTATCTGCCAAGGTGGTTAACACCCCCGAGCAACATTACCAATTCCATCTGCATCCGGGTTACCAACAAATTCGCATCATGAATGATGGTGCCGCCCGACTGGGTATTGGCAACCCTTTTTTCAAACTACACGAAGGTATTGCCGGTGCGACCACCCAAATCGGCGGTCGGGAGTACATCAACTACGCCAGCTACAACTACCTCGCACTTTCTGGCCACCCCGAGATTAATGAAGCCGCCAAAAAAGCCATCGACTGCTATGGTACATCAGTCTCCGCAAGCCGACTCGTATCAGGAGAGCGCCCTATTCATCGCGAACTCGA
This sequence comes from Methylococcaceae bacterium, assembly GCA_037130115.1. Classification (GTDB taxonomy): domain Bacteria; phylum Pseudomonadota; class Gammaproteobacteria; order Methylococcales; family Methylomonadaceae; genus Methylobacter_C. Next base: position 1,085 of record JBAXTQ010000148.1, on the reverse strand, counting down.
ACAAGCTATTGCCAAAGTCTATGACGTTGAGGACGCCATCGTTTTAGTTAGCGGACACGCCACCAACGTTACCTCCATTGGCCATTTGTTCGGCCCAAAGGATCTCATCCTTCACGATGAACTTGTCCACAACAGTATTTTACAAGGCATAACGCTTTCAGGTGCCAAGCGCCTGCCTTTTCCACACAACGATAGTGCCACGCTGGATGCTGTTCTTACCGAACAGCGTCATTACTTTGAACGGGTACTCATCGTGGTCGAAGGTATTTACAGTATGGATGGCGACTACCCTGACCTGCCGCTTTTTGTTGATATAAAAAATAAACACAAGGTATTTCTGATGGTCGATGAAGCCCACTCCTTCGGCGTGATGGGCAAGACCGGTTTGGGTATCCGCCAACATTTTAATCTCAAAGGCAATGATGTAGATATCTGGATGGGTACGCTGAGCAAGGCGCTTGCCGGCTGCGGTGGTTATATCGCCGGAGGGACGGCATTAGTGGAGCATCTCAAGTGTCTCGCGCCAGGCTTTCTCTATAGCGTGGGCATGTCACCCCCCATTGCTGGCGCTTCGTTGGCCGCTCTAAAGACCCTGCAACGGGAACCTGAACGTGTCACAGCCCTGCAACAACGAGGACGATTTTTTCTGGAGCAGGCCAAGGCAATTAACATTGATACCGGCACCAGCACAGGCTTGGCCATCATTCCTGCCATTACCGGCAGCTCAATCAAAGCGGTGCGCTTGTCCACCGCGTTATTCGAGCGCGGCATCAATGTGCAACCCATCCTTTATCCGGCTGTCCCGGAAAAAGCCGCACGACTGCGTTTCTTTATTTCCTGCCAACATACCGAAGCCCAAATTGAGAAAACTGTTCAGGTGCTTGCGGAAGAAATAAAACGATTGTAATTTTTTACAAAATCGGTCATCCAGCAAAGCTCTTAATCATAAAAAAGCTCTTGAATTGTAACTATTCAGTCCCCCTCTTTGAAAAAAGAGGGGTTAGGGGAGATTTGTTAAATAAATCCTGAAGCGTGACGGGGTTTGCAACCCATACGCATCAAGCTAAGGAATGTAGGAGCGGGCC
>JBAXTQ010000147.1:0-10062 GCA_037130115.1 Methylococcaceae bacterium | reverse complement strand
ACATAAAGACGAAAAAAATAATACTATAAAGTATCATAGACCTCATAAAAAAAAGTATTGAGAGTAAAATTACATGAAGCAGCCTTTATCTATAATAATAATATGAATATTGAAGGTATCATTAGAAATGACTGCATTCTTACCGAATATTGTTTAAATTTAGGATTAAAAAAATGATTGTTGTTAGAGGTGGTACTGGCAAGCCAGTTAGTAGTCAAAAATTAGCCGATTATTTTGAAGCAAGAGCCGATATAGAAGGTTACTTGTATTTAGGGTATCCAATTATAGGTACGATTGAGGGTGGTTATCCAATTGATGCCTTATTTCTTTCAGATAAGCACGGAGCCATTATTTTTCATCTTGTTGAGGGTATTTATGACAACACGATAAATGTCTCTGACATACAAGATGAAAACTACACAAAATTAGAATCCAAACTAAAGCAGCATAATGATTTAAATAAGAAAAAAGGTTTAGCGGTTCAATTAAATGTTGCCACGTTTGCATCAGCTTGGATAGGACGCTCAGATATAAAGTCTGAATACCCTGTTTTGGTTACTGAGGATGATTTAACAGATTTTTTGAATGCTACAAAATGGGACGACAACCAGACGTATCAAAAATTGATTTCTGTTATTCAGTCCATTACAACGATTAAAAATAGAAATAAACGTGGCTATGTTAAAAAGACAGACTCAAAAGGAGCCAAGCTAAAAAAACTGGAGGAATCTATTGCTAATTTGGATAGACAACAAAGTACGGCTGTTATTGAAACAGTTGAAGGCGTACAGCGCATCAGAGGGTTAGCTGGCTCAGGGAAGACCATTGTTCTGGCTCTAAAAGTGGCCTATTTACATGCAAAAAATCCTGATTGGCATATTGCAGTTACCTTTAACAGTAGATCACTAAAAAATCAACTAAAACATTTCATTACTTTATTTACTCTAGAACACACTAACGAAGAACCTGATTGGGATAAAATTGATATCATTCATGCTTGGGGCAGTCCTTCAATACGTGGAATTTATTATGAAATATGTCTAAAACACAATGTTGAATATTACGATTTTAAAACTGCTGAATCCATGGCAAAAGTTTATGGTAAAGGCTTTGATGTTGCTTGCGAAAAAGCGTACAACGAAATAGAATCATTTCAACAAAGCTATGATGTCGTTTTAGTTGATGAAGCTCAAGATTTTTCGCCCTATTTTTTACGCTTATGTTACAGAATTTTAAAGCAGCCAAAACGCTTGGTTTATGCATATGATGAATTACAAAATATCAGCAATAAACAAATGCCTTCCCCAGAAGAATTATTTGGCTTAGATAATAATGGTAAACCACTCGTTTCTTTACATAACATTCAAGGAAAGCCTAAGCAGGATATTGTTTTAGATGTATGTTACCGTAATTCCAGACCTTTATTAGCTACAGCTCACGCTTTAGGATTTGGTATTTACAGAAAAAAAGGTCTGATTCAAATGTTTGAGCAACATCAACTTTGGAAAGATGTAGGTTACAAAATAAAAGATGGAAAATTAGCAGATGGCGAACCAGTCACTTTAATTAGAAATTGCGATTCTAGTCCTGAATTTTTAGAAAATCACTCAACTATTGATGATCTCATTACATTTAAATCGTTTAATAATGATGCAGAACAAATTGCTTATTTAATTGCTGAGATTGAAAAAAATAAAAATGAAGATGAATTGAAGCTTGATGACATCATGGTCATTCATCCTGAACCTTACACCGCAAAACGGGCTGTAGGTGTAATAAGGGAACAACTGTTTAAGAAAGGAATTAATTCTAATCTGGCCGGTGTAACGACAACACCCGATGAATTTTTTAAAAATGATGCTGTTGTATTTACTCACATATACCGCGCTAAAGGTAATGAAGCATCTATGGTTTATATCATTAATGCTCACGAATGTTTTTCTGATTACAATATTTCGCAAAAAAGAAATATGCTTTTTACCGCACTAACGCGCAGTAAAGCTTGGGTGAGAGTTATTGGTTATGGTGAAAATATGAAAGCTTTACAACAAGAATTTGAAGAAGTTAAAAAAAATAATTTTGAGCTTAAATTTACGTATCCCACAGCGGCAGAACGTGAAAAATTAAATATCGTTAATCGAGATATGACTGAGCAAGAACGTAAAAATTTAGACCAAAAATCTGCTTCAGCAAATGACTTACTTCAAAGCTTAAAAATCGGCGAACTACACAAAGAAGATTTATCCGAAGAATTAAGAGAGCAATTAAAGGCATTGCTCTGAACATGCCAACTCCAGAAAATATTTTAAAACAAATCCACAAAATAACTGCAAAATTAATTAGACTTGGTTTGTCGGCACAGCAAAATTACCCTTCTAATCAAAAAGGATGTATTACTTATTCTGGAATGAAAGACATTTCTATTGCTATGAAAAATATAGCTTATGAGGAAATATACAAAAATCTGGAAGCATCTGAAAACTACAATATTAAAATGCTTGATGGCGCACTAATTCAAATGCTTTATAGCTATCGTAACAATAAGTTAATTTCTCATCGTCTAGCATTTTTTCCAGCACCCAACTTAGAAAGCTTTCAAAATGAGCCTGATATTTATGAAGATGATGAAATTTACGCTGACATTTTAGGAAAAAATATTGTTACTTTTCCTATTCGCTTTGATTATGATCCTGATAATTTCATGGATTTAGAGCATCCCAAAACTCATGCAACTTTCGGCCAATATAAAAACTGTAGAATCCCTGTTTCTGAACCACTGACTCCTGAAATATTTATTATTTTTCTTTTACGAAATTTTTACAACACAGCTTTTCGAAAATATACCCAAGAATTTATTATAAGCACTCATCGTTTCCCGCAAACCATCACTGATAAAGAAAAAGCTTCATTTCATCTTGGAATTTATTAACGACTTAAATTCATTATTTGTGAACGGTGAATCATCTTTGTTATGAATTTTAATTTCAAGCACATTAGCTTTGCCAAGGGAGAACACAATGCCTAACTGCCAAGAACTTTACCAACAAGCAAACCAATTACCGCCCTTAGAAAAATTACATCTGGCCGAATTGTTACTGGCAGATCTGGACACACCCGATCCCGAGATTGATGTTATCTGGAGAGATGAAGCGCAAAAAAGGTGGCAGGCTTACCAAGCTGGAGAATTAAAAACGGTTAGTTATGATACCGTTATGCAGAAATATAAATGAAAATCGAGTTTCTTGAGACAGCCCAAGCCGAGTTAGATGACGCTTTTAACTGGTATGAAGCTCAACAACTAAAATTAGGCGTTCAGTTTTTAACTGAGTTTGATGCTTCGATTAGAAGAATTTCCGCTTATCCAAAATCTTATGCCCTACTTGGCAATGACGTGAGACGTTGCTTAATTAAACGCTTTCCGTACGCCGTTATGTATGGCATTGATGCCAACACCCTTATCATTATTGCGGTCGCACACCTACATCGAAAGCCTGATTATTGGCTGGGACGATTAGGTACGTTATGACCCTACGCCGTTTTTCTTCCCGCACCCATCGCCTGGATCAAAGCTTTTTAGCCGAGCAGCTTAAAGGCGCAAAGAGTTATCGGCGGATTGCCGGTTATTTTACCAGCTCATTGTTTGAAGTGGCTTATGAATGGCTGGAGACGATACCGGATGTCAAAATAGTCTGTAATGTCGATATTCATCCTGATGATCTTAAAGTCGCGCAATGCCGCGAAGCCAAGATGCTGGGGCGCTGGAATGCCAATGCGCTTGAAGTTGAGGCGTTGTTAAACCGTGATCGCTACCAGCGTTTGGATGCCTTTTTACAGCAGCATGGTCAGGCAATTCGGGTAGCGCCGGACAGCGTATGCGGTTTTGTGCATGGCAAAGCGGGCGTGATTGAACGTGCCGATGGCCGTAAAGTGGGTTTTATTGGCTCGATGAACGAAACCCGCAGCGGTTGGCAGCATCATTATGAGATTTTGTGGGAAGACGATTCCCCGGAAGGCGTTGCCTGGATTGAAGCTGAATTTGATTATCTGTGGAATGCGGCAAAACCCTTACCGGAAGCCGTTTGCAAGGAAGTGCGTCGGCGCAGTCGTCGCCATGAGGTGGGTTTGGATGAGGTGGTAGATGATGACAACATTGCACCGGCCGCCTTGATTGAATCGCCCTTATATCGGGAAGGTATGTCGCTGCAACCGTGGCAGCAAGGTTTTGTAACGGAATGTTTAAAGCATTATCGTGATCACGGTTTTGTACGCTTATTGCTGGCCGATGAAGTGGGTTTGGGTAAAACCTTGTCGTTGGCAACAGCGGCACTGGCTTTGTGTTTATTAAACGAAAAAGAAAAACGTCGTCGCAAGCCGGTTATTATTTTTGCTCCGGCAACGCTGTGCGAGCAATGGCAAACCGAATTGATGGATAAATTAGGCATTCCGACGGCACGTTGGCAATCCACCAAAAAGGTGTGGCTGGATAGTAACGAACGCACTATTTCTCCTTCGGGTGCCGAACATATTGTCACTTGCCCGCTACGTATCGGCATTGTCTCTACCGGCTTGATGATGCGGGATTCTTCTGAAAAGCAGCATTTACTGGATTTAAGCTATGGCCTGGTGATAGTCGATGAAGCGCACAAGGCGCGAACTCGCCAAGGTTTTGGCAAAAATGCCGGTGAACCTAATGAACTGTTGGCTTTTATTTCCGCTATTGCGGCACGCTCAGACCACGTATTGTTGGGCACCGCCACGCCCATTCAAACTAAAACAGAAGATTTATGGGACTTGGTGCGGGTACTACATCAAGGCAAAGGCAACTTTGTATTGGGTAATGATTATGCCCGTTGGCACAAGCCCGATGAAGTTTTGCCACTTTTATCCGGTGAACAAGAAATAACGGATTTAGCCAGTGCCTGGGAGTTATTGCGGTCGCCATTACCGACCGTTAATTCAACCAGCGATAATCCGGTACGCCGTTTGTATAGTGCAATACGTCAGGATTTAAACTTGTCTCCCCGACAATTTGAAGCCAACCGACTCGCTGATTTAGAAACAGGTACCCGGCAAGATTTTGAACTTGAACTGGAACGTCGGGTTGCCAATGCGCCGTTCTTTCAGCGTGAAAATCCGTTTGTCCGCCATGTGGTTTTGCGCAAGCGCACGACGCTTGAAGAGGCGGGACTGCTCAAACGAGTCGGTGTTAATGTGCATCCTGATAGTAATCGGGTTACCGATGTGCATGGTTTTAATGCCTTATTTGAAGGCTTGGCGGTGCGTACCGACGAGCATTTTCGGGAAGCTTACAACGAGGCGATCACCTTCGGCAAGGTATTGGGGAAACGCGGCGGCTTTATGAAAAATCTCATGCAGCAACGGATTTGTTCCAGTATCGTGGCGGGCATTAATACCGCGACTGCCTTGCTGGCAGGCCGCACTTTGCACGAAGAAAGTGATGAGATGGAAGCCGATGTCGCTTTGCAAACCGATGAAGAGCGTGCGGTTTTGGAGTTATTGTTGCATCGACTTAACGCCTGTAACGGTGATCCAAAATATGATGCAGTTTTGCACTATTTAATTAATGAAGGTTGGCTTGAACTGGGTTGTATTATTTTCAGCCAGTATTACGACACCGCTCGTTGGCTTGCTGATTCGCTGGCTGCCCATTTTCCCGATGAGGCTATCGGTTTATATGCTGGAGCGCGACGAAGCCGGTTATACCAAAAAGGTGACAGTGTGGGTATCGAAAGGGAAACCCTTAAAATGATGGTGGCGGAACATAAAATCCGCATTATGGTGGCAACGGATGCCGCGTGTGAAGGCTTAAACTTGCAAACCTTGGGTGCCTTAATCAATGTTGATTTACCCTGGAATCCAACCAAATTGGAACAGCGTATCGGTCGCATCAAACGTTTCGGGCAAGTGCGTGACAATGTTGATATGCTAAATTTGGTAAACGAACAAACCGTCGATGAAAAGGTTTATGAACGTTTATCTGAACGGATGCGTGACAAGTTTAATTTATTTGGCTCTTTACCCGATACCATTAAGGATGACTGGATTGATAACATCGAAACCCTGGATGAAAAAATGGATCAGTACATTGACGCGCAAAAACGTGCCACCGGCTTTGATTTACGCTACAACACTCATCTGGCGGCCTCCGATAAGGATTGGCGAGATTGCTCCAATGTCTTGTCGCAACGGGATTTTGGCACGTTAATGCGCGAAGGTTGGGAAAAGTAAACTTATTTCCGGTTTAACTGCTTAGGGTTTCTTTCTGACTGGTGACAAGATATAAATGCCTACTGAGTTGACCCGCTCACGGCAGATAGGGAATCAAGCCAAGTCGAAAGGCTTCTTCTTGGACATCACGCGACACATGTCGGGCATCAACGATAAGACCGTTCACTTGGATTAGCCAAGCCACTGGATTGTCTGCCATTCGGCTTGGGAGCGTCCAATTTGGATCAGCCTGCCCGGAATTCAACAACGTCATAATCGCCGTCGATTTCGCCGAGCCTGTTTTCGCACTGAGGCCAAAGTGCTGGCATAACTCATCTGCACGTATGTGCGGCGTTTGACTCTTGTCGAACAGAAAGTTGACCCGACCCACCGAGTAAACAATAGCACAAGCCCACGTATTGATTTTTCCGGTGGCGATTGGCGACGGATGTTTTCGGCAAAGCTTGGCCAACATGCCCCGACAAAGATCCCGATATTCTTCGTTCAAATGCTGCTGGCAGAATTGATCTGTCTGTGCGACGATCTCGTCATACTTTTCTTGCAGTGCTGTCGGCACCTGCTCTGTTTTACTCATGCTATATCCTCTAATTTTTTACAAAGGGTAAGGGCTTTACCTGCTTTCAATCCGTATAATTGCGGATTTTAAAAAGCTCTGGAAACCTTTATTTACGGTGCTTCTCGGGATTCAATTTCCCGCATCTGTTGTCCTGCGAAGTATATCTTCTTACTTATCGGCTATCAACTTAAACCGGAGTCGCGTCATTCCGGCAGGGATGACGAACTGTATAGATACCCATGTGCTTAGTGGGCAGACTTTCTTAACGACCCCAAAAAACCCTCATTATTTTAAGCAAATATCACGCCGTTTATTTTTTTGCCAACCCTGCCGGTAAATTATTTTTTGTCATTGGCAAGCTATGGGCTATTTCTTATTTTTGACGCGTTGCTTAGTAATTATTTTCAGTAATTACATAATTATGATAATTATGTATAATCGAACTTTATTAATAAATTTATGCAACGAGAAAATATCATGGCCTCCCAACGTTTAACCGAAGAAGAAGTTCACCGCGCTTGTCTTGATATCACCCAACAAGGCGAGCGCCCGACGTCACTCACTTTGCTACATAAATTGGGCCGTGGCAGTTTGACGACCATTACCAAATATCTGGTGACTTGGACGGCGGCTCATGAAGAACAAGATCTTAAGGTCGATAATTTGCCGGTCGTGGTTAACTTGCCCAGTGAACTGTCAAAAGAAGGCGGGGATCTGTTAAAGAAAATATGGCACGTTGCCAAAACCCTGGCTGACACCGAACTGGCTGTTCAACGCGAAGCACTCAGGCAAGCCGGCATTACTAATCAGCACGCGTTAGATGAGGCTTTTACTTTTTCTGAAGTACAAACCCAACAAATAGAAACACTGGAAGAAGAGTTGGGGCAGAAAACGTCAATACTCAGTGAAACTGAACGGGTGGTGTCCAGCTTAACGAAAGATAATGGCCGTTTGCATATTGAGGTGGCTGATTTGACGCGCCAGGTTTCGGAATTATATGACGCACGTAAAGCGCTGCTTACCGAGAAACAGGACTCGCAAAAAGAACAGGATGCCTTACGGAAAGAGCATGATCGTGAGATACGCACGCTGGAATTGGCCAATCATAAACTTCAGTCGTCCTTGCAGGCCACGTTGAAAACCAATGAAGAACTCGACGTCGATTTGAAGAGTAGAATGACGGAGGTCAACGGTTGTCTACTGCAACTTGAAAAACTAACGATGCATTATGAGGCCGCCGAGTCAGAACTGACGCAGCTTAAATCTGACCTGGAAAACAAGGCGGCCGCATTATCCAGACATCTCATTGCCTTTGAAAAACTAACGGTTATACATGAGGCAACGCTCACGGAACTAAACGCTGCCAAGTCCGATTTAACCGTAGCGAACCGCGCCATTATGGTGGCCGAAAAAGCCGTTTCCAAACTGGAAGGCAATCTGGAAACCTACAAAGTTTTTGATAATTACAAAGCCAAATAACGGCCGCTTAACCTTATTGGTCATATATATATGAGTCCTGAATTAAGTACGTACGGCACGCCCTACAGAAAATAATGTCGCTTAATCAACGAAGGTCTCTATAGCCAAGCCTTATCAAAATCAGATTGTTATGATTTTGATAAGCTCGCCCTTACCACTCTGCATAAATTGGTATCATCTTTGATGAAGTATTTCCCGACTTTAGGCAACTCGCAATAAATAAACCCCCAATTTATAAGGGTGCGCATCGCGCACCTAAAACCGCTTCCACTAAACGGTTGTGGTGCGCGATGCGCACCCTACTCAGCTAAACAGTAGTGTTGCTAAACTTGGCGGGTATTATTTATACTGATGCGATTCACGCTTGTTCATCCCGCCCCGCCGCCTCCCCTTTTTTATTTGTAAATGTTTACCTCCCCCTTTGAACTAACTTTTCTTTTTCAAAGCGGGGACGAAAGTTCAATTTATTTCATAAATGTTCTTACGGGCCAAAGATTGGGATGGGGTCTGCAATCCCCTCCCCAATCCGCGCCCGATAAAGCAACGTCGCTTCGCTTGTTGCGGGGCGCTCCTTTCGGCCTAAAGGCCGAGGTCTTAAACCAGCAAGGAAGATTGATAACCAGATCATCGGTGTATTGGACTGGTTCTTTGTCTTTAACATATACACAGCCGTGTAACGATGCGGCTCTGGTTTACCGATTTGCAATAAATATCTTAATGTTATTTTAATGTGTTGCTAACGTTAACTTAATTTTCCAATGATATTCTCGTCTCTGTTTTATTTAAAAAATTTTAAAACATATACCCTGAAATACAGACAACCAATTGTAATTAAAAGAAATAACGTTGATATTATCGATATATTTTCTGTTTATTTGATAATGATTGTTCACTATTTTCAATAGTTTTTATAGGATTATTAACATCCTTAAAACTATGGATAATTAGATATAAATTTAAATTCATACAGACTTACAAAATGTAAGGTAATATGTGCGTTAATAAACTTAACTATTTGGCTACCCACTTAATACGGAGTTAGAGCTGACAGGATTTATAAAACCTGCCCACTCTAACTCCGATTTTTTTGTCTCTACTAAATCGGATAGCCCTGTTAATCATTAATCAACATCATGCAACCCAGGCAATAAAAAATATCCTTGTTGGGATGAAGCCAGAGATTAAGAAGTGGTATGCATCCCCTACCCCAATCTGCGCCCAATAAAGCAATTTCGCTTCGTTTATTGCTGGACGCTCCATTCGGCCTAAAGGCCGGTATTTAAACCCGCGATGATTAAATTTTTCCGAGAATAGGTATTAATAACGATGACTAAATTAAATGAAATTCCGATTCATGTAGAATTTTTTAACGAGAATATAGCTAACGAAAGCACCAGCATGCTTTTACCTATTTTGCACCAATTGGTTGCCATGCATAAAACCCTTATTTCATCAGGACAGTGCAATATTCTTGATTTGCGCCATGAACCATTAGAACTGGAGGAAGTTGCGGCTTTAAAAGATCTTTTAGGAGCAGGTGAGATAAATGCAAATTTAACGGCTTTAGGTTTAACCAATATTAGCGAAACCAGTATATCCGGAGTGTGGTGGATTACTCACTATAATCCGGATGGCAAGATTATGAGCGAATTTATAGAAATAACAACCTGTCCTGAAATGCTTAAGTCTTTTTCACAAGACCTGGATTTGGCACTGGTTAGATTCAGCCCCGACGCATGAAATAAAAAACATCTAAAAAGCAATCCACTGCATCGTCT
>JBAXTQ010000146.1:0-10206 GCA_037130115.1 Methylococcaceae bacterium | reverse complement strand
AGGTTTTGCCCATGCCTGTTGTCCAGGTACTGCCATTATTCAGACTGTAAGCCCATTTGGCCCCGACCTCCAAATCACTGACTGTTAGCGTTGCGGTATTGGTAATGCTGCTGCCCGCCAGGGTTTGTTTTAGTGAAGTAATAATGACATCGGTTTTGGGTACGTCATTGGTATAGGTTGCGACTTTTGAGATAGTGTCAATGACCGTTAAACCGGAAAGCACTTTGCCAAACACTGCATAACCAGGGTTGGCTGCATTGGTGTAGTTTAAAAATAAGTTATCGACTTGATTGACAAAAAACTGCGCCGTCGCTGAATTGGCGCTATCGGTACGCGCCATGGCAATCGTGCCGCGAAGATTCGACAAACCATTATTGGACTCCAACACAATCGGGCTGTAAGTCGGGGTCTTTTGGGTATAGTCCGTGGAATAACCACCCCCTTGCACCATAAATCCGGCAATCACCCGATGAAACAAGGTATTGTCGTAAAAGCTGGCATTGGCATAGGCCAGCATGTTGGCTACCGTAACCGGTGCCTGTTCAGGATTAAGCTCAAGCACCACCGTACCCAGACTGGTTTGCAAGGTCAGTTGCGGATCAATCAACGCATTAAACGCCGCATTGGTAATCAGCTTGGGTGCCACGGGCGCTACCGTATCAATAGCCTGACTGCTGTTGGTTACACTGACATTTAGGTTGCCAGCACCATCACTGACTGCACCCGCTTTAAGCGTTAAACCAATAGACCCGGTACTGACACCCAAGACCGGTGTCACATTGACAGCCCATGAACTGCCGCTGCCGGTAACCGAACTGACTGTACCGTTGGTAAGAGTAAAGTCGTTGGCTGCAAGTCCGGTGACGGCTTCACTAAAGGCCAGGTTATAAGCAATGTTACTGGTAATTTTGTTGACTGTATTTGGCATATTGTCGGTAATAGTGACGGTGGGTGAGATTGTATCAATAACGGCTACTGTTGCCTGAATGGCTGTTGCTGAGACCAAGCCGCCATTATCTTTAGCCACCGCCGTAAACGCATTCAATGACCCGTTGGCGTTGGTTGCCGGTGTCCAGTAGGCCAGATGAGATTCATCGACGGTATTGTTGGTACTGGCATCCCATGTAGTTGCTGTGCCTGCAGAAGTACCAATCAATAACGTACCGGTGCTGACGGCTTTAATGACAAAAGCGGTAACCGTGCCGTCAACATCGGCTTCATTACCTTGCGCTTTAAGGTTGGCAAAAGCAATAGCTATTTGACTGTCTTCATTGCCGGAAGTAACGGTTGAGGCAAACGTCGTTAAAGTAGGCGCTACATTAGAAGGATTGTGATCGGTAATGGTTAAGGAAGTTGGTAGAATGATATTATTTAAAAGCACCGACACCGTGCCACTCCTGGAATTGGCAACCGCCAAATCGGTTTTGCCATCGCCATTAAAATCACCGACGCTAACTGAATATGGGGCTTGGCCGGTGGCAAAAGCCACTTTGGGGTCAAAGCCGGTATTGGCAGCATTACGCAACAGCACCGACAAAGTGTTACTGCCTTCATTGGCAACGGCTAAATCGGCTTTGCCATCGCCATTAAAATCACCGACGCTAACCGATCTGGGGTATGAGCCGGTGGCAAAATCCGCTTTAGGGTCAAAACCGGTATTGGCGGCATTACGCAACAGCACCGATACAGTGTCACTGTACAAATTGGCAACCGCCAAATCGGTTTTGCCATCGCCATTAAAATCCCCCACGCTAACTGAATATGGGGCACGGCCGGTGGAAAAATCCACTTTAGAGTCAAAACCGTTATTGGCGGCATTACGCAACAGCACCGATACTGTGTCACTGCCCAAATTGGCAACTGCCAAATCGGTTTTTCCATCGCCATTAAAATCCCCCACGCTAACCGAATAAGGGGATGAGCCGGTGGCATAATCGACTTTAGGGTCAAAACCGGTATTGGCGGTATTACGCAACAGCACCGACACCGTGTTACTGGAGGAATTGGCAACCGCCAAATCGGCTTTGCCATCGCCATTAAAATCACCAACGCTAACTGAATATGGGGCTTGGCCGGTGGCAAAAGCCACTTTGGGGTCAAAGCCGGTATTGGCGGTATTACGCAACAGCACCGATACAGTGCTAGTGTTGACATTGGTAACCGCTAAATCGGTTTTGCCATCGCCATTAAAATCACCGATGCTTACTGACTGTGCGTATGAGCCAGTGATAAAATCCACTTTAGGGTCAAAGTCGGTATTGACGGCATTTCGCAACATCACCGACACTGTGTTACTCACTGTGTTACTGTCGGTATTGGCAACCGCTAAATCGAGTTTGCCATCGCCATTAAAATCACCAATACTAACTGACCTGGGGCTTGAGCCGGTTGCAAAATCCACTTTTTTGTCAAACGCAGTCGCGTAACTAAATTGATATTCCGTACCTATCATTAAGTTTAGCTTTACCGTTTCATTAAGATCGGTAACGCCATCATTTCCAGCATTAATCATTAATTTTGCCGTAGTTTGTCCGGCTGCAATGGTAAAGCTGCCTGCGCTTACAGCGGTAATATTAGTTCCAACCGAAACCGTATAATCCGTATTTAAGGTTGCGGTACCCGACACTGTGTAATTAATGGTTAAACCACCTACAGGTGCAGGACTATCCAGGTTTATTTTAAAAGTCCCCGCTGTTCCACCTTCGACGGGTGTTACGATTGCAAGTACCGTCACATCCGGAACTGCTGTAACGCTAACGGTTGCTTGTACCGGTGTTGAAGATTCCAAACCGCCATTGTCTTTGGCTACTGCGGTAATGGCATTTAGAATGCCATTGGCATTAGCATCTGGTGTCCAATATGCCAGATGCGTGGCATCTATAACATTATTGTAATAGGCCGACCAATCCGTTGCTGTATCAACCGATGCACCAATTTTTAATGACCCTGTGCTGACGGCTTTAATCACAAACGCAGTTACCGTACCATCAATATCCCCCGCATTACCTCGAGCTTGAAGATTGGCAAAAGTGACCGGAATTGGGTTGTCTTCGTTGCCGCTGGCAACAGGTGCAGCAAAAGTGGTTAACGTGGGGGCGTCATTAACGGGTGTTACATTAATTGCAAAAGTTTGATTGGCAAGTACGCCGCCCAGACCGTCGGCGACGCTAAAGGTAAAGCTGTCTGTGCCGTTAAAATTAGCATTTGGTGTTACAGAAATCAATCCATTATCAACATCGGCTTGGGTAAATGTATTGCCTGCAATTAAGTTTACGCCAGCTTTGCTCAAACTGCCTTTGAGCGGTAGTATACCCAGCGTGTAAGTGAGTTGATCCGGCCTTTGCTCCGCATCCGTGACCGGTAACATCGTGGTAGCCAAAGTTATTGGAGTATCTTCCAGCGTAGTCAGTGCTTCTAAAACAGGGATGGTAGTACCGGTTAACTTTAAACTATAAGCCCCTGTTACCAAACCACCGGACGAGGTCGCATAAATGGTGTCACCGGTTTGATAGGTGTAATTGATGGCCGAGTTGGTCGTTCCATTACTGTCATCGTTAAAAGCCAAGACAGCACCGTTACGAATGACCTGTAGATAGGTGTCAAAGTCAGTCGAGTTTAAGGCGAGTGACATCGCCGTTCCGTTTATAAAACCGGTCGGTGTATAGGCATCAAAGTAATTGTGCGCATTAAAGGGATTAACGGTATCGGCTGCGCTTAAGGTACCGCTGATGTTTGAGGGCGTTATTACGGGTAATTGAGGTGGGGTGTTTATTTGAGTGTCAGTGATGGTTAACAGGGCATTTGTTGTAGTATTATTCAACAGGACAGATACTGTGTAACTGCCTGAATTGGCTACCGCTAAATCAAGTTTACTATCGCCATTAAAATCACCTACGCATACCGAACTGGGAGATGCCCCATTGGCAAAATCCACTTTAGGGTCAAAACCGGTATTGGCGGCATTACGCAACAGCACCGACACTGTGTTACTGAACTCATTGGCAACCGCCAAATCGGTAAGGCCATCGCCATTAAAATCACCGATGCTTACTGAAATTGGATGTGAGCCTGTAGCAAGATCCACTTTAGGCTCAAAGCCTGTATTAGCGGCATTACGCAACAGCACCGACACCGTGTCACTGCTGATATTGGCAACCGCCAAATCGGTTTTGCCATCGCCATTAAAATCACCGATGCTAATTGACCATGGTTGCCAGTCTGTAGCAAGATCGACCTTAGGCTCAAAACCAGTATTGACGGCATTACGGAAAAGCACCGACACATTTTCACCATATGGATTGGCAACAGCCAAATCAAGCTTACCATCACTATTAAAATCACCAGCGCTTACTGAAAATGGGCCATAACCAATTGCAACATCCACTTTAGGGTCAAAGCCGGTATTGGCGGCATTACGCAACAGCATCGACACCGTGTGGCTGGTATAATTAGCAACCGCCAAATCGGTTTTGCCATCGCTATTAAAATCACCCACGCAAACCGACCTGGGTTCTAAGCCGGTGGCAAAATCCACTTTAGGGCCAAAACCGGTATTGGCGGCATTACGCAACAACACCGACACCGTGTTACTGCCGCTGTTGGCAACGGCCATATCGGTAAGGCCATCGCCATTAAAATCACCAACGCTAACCGACCAGGGAGATGAGCCGGTGGCAAAATCCGCTTTAGAGTCAAAACCGTTATTAGCGGCATTACGCAACAGCACCGACACTGTGTTGGTATTGGCAACCGCCATATCGGTTTTGCCATCGCCATTAAAATCCCCTGTACTAACAAAATAAGAGCTTGAACTGGTTACAAAATCTACTGTTGGCTCAAACGTAGTTACATTACTCACAAAAGAATAACCGCTACCTGCATGCAAGTTAAGATCAATCGTTTCGTTGGGGTCGTAACCGTCTAAGCCGGCCGCGTTAATGGTTAAACTTGCGGTCGTTTGCCCCTGTGCAACGGTAAAACTACCGTTGGTAACGCCGGAAATATTTGTACCGGCGGTCACCGTATAATCGGTGTTTAAGGTGGCTGTACCGGTCAAGCTGTAATTAATGGTCAAACCACCCACCGGTGCTGGACTATCCAAAGTGATTATAAAACTGCCCGACGCGCCTTCTACCGGTGTGATGCCTGCCGTGATGGTAACTACCGGGATTACCGTTGCCAGACTACCGGCATAAGTTGCCTGAGTGTTGGCACTTAAAGCCGCAGCCGCTTCAATCGAACCCGTACTGGCTTCCAACTGCCAATTTCCGTTGAAAGCCGCTGACCCCGTTATATCATTAGAAGCCGCGACATCGGCGTTGGTTAACGCTGCAAACTGGTTAATAAAATCCAAACCGCTTTGACCGGCTGCGACATTACAGCCATACAGTAAAATATCGCCCGTTGCCATTAAGCTGCTGCCAATTTTCGCCAATTGGCTGGTGTATTGCTTTAAATTGGCAGTAGTTACCGTGCTTGAACCCAACAACAAATTGCCCGCGCTGCCGTGAGAAATAATTTGCAGGCTTTGTAGAGGTGTAAAATCGGGTGCGCTTGCGGCTAAGGTCGTCAGGTAATCGCTGATTTGCATGAGTCCATCAGACCCCGAATCAAGAATTAACACAGCGGTATCGTTACCGACACCGGCGGCCAAGCTTTGCCAGTTGCTAACCTTGTTATCAATAACTAACAAATTTTTAACGAGTGCGTTTACTTGAGTCATGCAGGGTGGCCTTTACTGGATTTGGGTAAGAGTTAGGATTTAATATAAAACGGTAAGCGTCAGTGAGAGGCACTTACTTGACCCTTGATGCATGAGCCTGTTTTTATATTAACAGAGGGGTGTTACATGACTTTTAAAGGAATACCTTAATAGTCATGCCTGTATTTTTTAGACAATACTGCAAATATTCAATTATTGCAAATTTTGTATTGAACCATTGTGGTTATTTTTGCGCTGGTTCCCGTTAATAGTCTTTGAAAACGTCTGCCAATTGTTGAGTATTAATAGCTCGGTCAAACCATAAAATCACCCTAAACAATATCCCTATAGGCACCTGAGATTATGGAGTAAACGGTAAACCATCGCTTGAATGGCTTATGGAACCTCAGACCGTCACTACCCACAAAAACAGCGGCATTAAAAACATCGTCAATGATTGGGCGATTGAAACAGTCGGTACCGCCCGTTATCTACTGGAACTATTCCAGCGCGTCTTTACCGTCAGCTTTGAAATCATGAACATTGTCAATTCCTTGCCGCGCGGACATCACCGCTAGACAGGATTAACAACTGAAGCATAAACTTTAAGATGGGTGCCGATCAGAACGACATCGTTATTACGATTGTTGCCGGTACAGGTGATTTCTTCCTTAACTTGGAGGCATTGGGATCAACGTCAGCGCGTCTTCAATTTGCTGACAGGTTACATTGATGTCATGCCGCTGTTTTATTAGCTGTTGCAACAGCATCACATCGGGATTAACCAACTGCATCTTGGCAATCATGCTTGATAAATCTTCATTAACCGCCCAAGGATAGATGAGCCAACGCCATTCGCAGACCTTTTCGACATAAAAGTCGGGGATAAATTTGGAAACAGTCTTGAGATGTAAGGCTGCTGTGCGTATTTCGTTCACAGCACCACAGTGTCGAATATGCTCAATACCTATCTCAAACGTATCGCCGCTATCGCAGACATCATCCAAAAGCAGGACATTTTGTCCATTAATATTCGCATTTAACGGGTATTTGACAAAGGCCGCTTGCTGCTTATAGGCACCTTGATAATGCTCCATTTTGAAACAGGTCAGATCATAGAGTCCCAGCATATCTGACAAAAGCCTTCCCGGTATATAGCCGCCCCGTGCGATGGCGACGATGATATCAATCCTGAAATTTGCCTTATGCAATTGTTGAGCCAGTTGGCGGCATAAATCATAAACGTCTTCCCATGTAATTAACGTGCAGGGCAATTTTTCATGCATCTCAAAACCTCGAAATCAGGAGCCATAATAAACGTAATAGTGACTGGTCAAGTCAGCTGTCATTGGCTACTGGCGTCACAAAAATGGCTTAACCGTGCGTTGAATGATAACGACCGGCTGATTATTCCATGGCAATTTTTAATACGTCATCCACCTTTTCCAGCCAGACAAACTGAAGCTGATTTCTGACCGCTTCGGGTATGTCGTCAAAGTCTCTTTGGTTGCGTGCGGGTAGCAACACTGTTTTTATCCCGGCTCTGGCAGCCGCAATGACTTTCTCTTTAATGCCGCCGACGGGTAATATCAGGCCACGAAGACTGATTTCTCCCGTCATCGCCACATTGCTTTGCACAATTCGTTCGGAAAAAGCGGAATATAAAGCGGTAAACATGGCGACACCGGCACTGGGTCCATCTTTGGGGATGGCACCTGCCGGTACATGAACATGAATATCATTTTTTTCAAATATTTCCTGGTTTAAACCGAGTTCATTTGCGTGTGATTTAACCAGACTTAAGGCGGCCTGGGCGCTTTCTTTCATAACATCGCCCAGTTGCCCGGTAAGAATCAGCTTACCGTTTCCGGGTACGCGGGCGGCTTCAATAAACAGAATATCGCCACCAACCGGTGTCCAAGCGAGTCCTGTTGCAACGCCCGGAACGCTGGTGCGCATGGCAATGTCCCTGTCGAATTTTTTTGCTCCCAAAATCCCCGGAAGTTGTTCGCTATCGATTTGTTCATTAACGACAATACTTTCTGCAATGCGCATGGCGACACGACGAAATACCGAGCCGATTTCACGCTCCAGATTTCTGCAACCGGCTTCGCGGGTATAGTCCTGAATAATGGTTTCTATGGCCCGGTCGGTGATGCTGCATTGTTCTGCGGTCAGGCCGTTCGTTTCCAATTGCCTGCCCACCAGATAACGTCTGGCGATCTGTGCTTTTTCATCCAGGGTATAGCCGGATAACTCAATTACTTCCATTCTATCGCGCAACGGCATTGGAATGCTGTCCAGTACATTGGCCGTGCCGATGAACATGACATGGCTTAAATCAAAGGCTACCGCCAGATAATTATCGCGGAAACTTGAATTCTGTTCGGGATCCAATACTTCCAGCAAGGCTGAAGAGGGATCCCCCTGAAATCCTGATGAACCCAGCTTGTCCATTTCATCGAGCATAAATACCGGATTATTGGTGCCTGCCTTGCGAATGGATTGAATAATATTCCCCGGCAGTGCGCCAATATAAGTGCGCCGGTGACCACGAATTTCGGCTTCGTCATGTGTGCCGCCCAGGCTGGTACGTATAAATTCACGACCGGTGGCACGGGCTATGCTGCGGCCTAAAGAGGTTTTTCCAACACCGGGTGGGCCGACAAAACATAAAATAGGACTTTTGCCAGTTGGGTTCAGTTTGCGCACGGCCAAAAATTCCAGTATCCGCTGCTTTATTTTATCCAGCCCGTAATGATCTTCATTAAGGATTTCCCGAGCTTTTGCTATATCAATAACACCCGCACTCGAAACCGACCACGGCAGTTCCGTCAGCCAATCAATATAAGTGCGAATCATCGAATATTCACCGCTGGCATCGGGCATGTGCTGCAAGCGTCCGAGTTCCTTGCGGGCTTGTTTTTCGACCTCTTCAGGCATCTTGGCAGCAGTAATGGCGTTGCTGAGCTCTTCAATTTCGGCAATGTTTCCTTCGCCTTCGCCCAATTCCTTTTGAATCGCCTTCATTTGTTCCCGCAAAACAAATTCACGTTGCCGCTGCCCCATCGTTTCCTGGGTTTTCTCGCTAATCTTGTTGGACAGTTTTAATACTTCAAGCCGATAATTGAGCAGTTCCAGAAGTTTATCAATACGTTCCTGTATAATAAACAGACCCAGTACTTCTTGTTTTTCTTCCGGTTTAAAAATCAGGTAACTGGCAATCAGGTCGGCCAGTATCGTCGGTGAAGCAATGGATTGAATGGCATTAACCAGTTCATTAGGTGCCTGTTGCGTTTGCATCAGCACATCCAGTGCTTTTTGTTTGAGCGTTATGACTCGCGCTTCAATATCTTTTGAGCTTACTTCAGGCTCTTCGTAAAGATCAATACGGGCGACAAGAAAGGGATAGCCCGGCAAAAACTCCTTCACACGAAAACGCTGTAAACCCTGACAAACGACATGATGGGAACCATCAGGAGCCGTCAGGTAACGTAAAATTTCTGCCAAGGTACCCACCACATGAAGCGCATCAGCACCGGGGTCTTCATCCTGGTCACGTCGTTGCATGACTAGGCCGATTGGTTTCTCGGAGCGAACGGCCTGCTGCACAGCCGCAATAGAGTTTTTTCGGCCTATCACCAAGGGCGAGACGTTTTGCGGAAACAGCACAGTACCCCGCATAGGCACAATGATTAGCGCATCATCAGGAATAGAGGGGGATTGCAGCGTCGTCTCTTCCTGCCCAATTTCTGAAGAAGGTTCTTTACTGTTAGCCACCGATCCCAAGAGTCTTTTTAACCCATTGATTTTCATAAGAAGCCCTTATATTTTCCGCAGTGCAATTAATAAGCAACCATTCATAAATTCACGAGTACCGATTTCGACATGCCCGGCAGGCAGTTCAATACGCCGCTCAAATCGTCCATAGGGAATTTCCAGACGCCGTATATGCGACTCTGAACTGGCAGGCAGATGGCGCTGTCCGGTAACCATTAAATGATTGCCTTCCAGAATAATATTTAAGTGTTCCGGAGCAACGCCAGGCAGCGCAATCATAATTTTGAATTCATAACGGGTTTCGTAGACATCAACCGGTGGCTCCCATGTAGGCTGTCTGACGTTAATAACAGCCGGTCTAAAGAACTGTCGATGCAGTCGGTCAGCCCGAGCCGCTATTTCGCAAGCTTCCGCCCACATCCAGGTTTCAAGATCACGTATTGGCATGAGTTTTATCTCGGGTTGTAAATTTACAGGTGACTAACCTTAAAGTTCTGGTGATTTAATTTAAGCCTTTTTTTCAAACAGTCAATGAATATGTTTTTTTATAGTATCAACTTAAAGATATTAATTCACAATGTCTTAAGTTGATGTCTATGGTGGTGCGTGATGCACACCATACGCATCAAGCTAAGGCATTTTTCTCGTGTCTACGCGGTGATACATGAATAGTGATGCTGTAGGAGCGGGCCGCGCCCGCGAAATTTCGGCAGTAATGCCTAAGT
>JBAXTQ010000145.1:0-10348 GCA_037130115.1 Methylococcaceae bacterium | reverse complement strand
ATAGGAAAGTTACCATCCATGGCACTGGATACCGGCATCCTTGCCGGTATGACGGAGTTAACTAAAATTTCGTAGTTATTCACCTCCCTCCCCCTTTGAAAAAGGGGGATTTATCTAATAAAATCCCCCTCGCTTTGCCCTCCCCCTTTTTCAAAGGGGGGAGGTGAATACTTACAATTATTATCAAAAACTCGGTTTATCGGGTTCTATTTTCACTTTATTGCAATGCTGTAATCGATTTTCAGTACATTGGCTATTAACAAATTAACTGCTATGCTAAATGCATAATGGATAGATTTAGTCTTTTGACAAATTTACTGTGGCGTTTTAATTTTGTTAAATTTGCCGGTGTTTTTAATTATTTATTATGAGGAAATAGATTTTATGAAACGCATTATATTTACAAGTGTGCTTTTATTAATGGGGGTTACAGGGGAAGCATCGGCTGTTTGTAATTCAGGTGTTCGTGTGCAGAATTTGGCAGGTACAGATGGATTGCTAAAAGGTAATACCGTTTGTGATGGTGTTACCAATAATTGGAATGCACAGGAACAACATAGGGATAACTCTGGTGCTAGCAATTTATGGGACTATAAGCATGGCGCAGCAGATGCCAGTGACCCTACTGCTCCAATCGGTACGTGGAGTGTAAATAACGACGTTGGGGAAAACGCAATGGTCGCTTATGGTTATTATATAAATACCAATAACCCTAGCGAGGGCATTACTCCCTATACTTACAGTGTTTGGAATATGGGTGCCGGGAATTACGACTTTTGCTCAAATGATACAACCCGTGTAACGACAGTTACCGTTAAGCCGGGAACGGTTGGTTGCGATAGCTCTGCCTCACCGATTGTACTTCCTACACTTAAAGCGCCTACATTAAGATCTAAAAAACTATAATCGGTAAGGCAGTACGCAAAAAATAACCCCCGGAATCAGCCAGGTTTCCACGCTCCGGCGTCAATGCCGTTAAGTTAAGCACAAGTTGTTTAAAAAACGGGAGTGCAATCGCTTTGTAAGTATTCACCTCCCCCTTTGAAAAAGGGGGAGAGCATGGCGAGGGGGCAGAGGGGGATTTATCTAATAAAATCTCCCCTAACCCCTCTTTTTCAAAGAGGGGGACTGAATAGTTACATCGCTTCAGCTATTGCCTGTAAAAACAGCTAAAGCAGTTTTACTCCAGTTGACTGCTTAACTTAACGGCAGTGACGCTCCGGCGTGGGAACAATAGGGTAGGGTCATTTTAAGTACACAACAGAGTGGGTGTAGGACGAAGTATGGTTACCGATAACGCATGGCAACAGCCCCTATGAACCGCTCACTTTTCTTCGCTACGGTATTGTATTCGCTCTTTATTGTTTACGGCAGCCTGGTGCCGCTTGAATTAAACGATTTACCTGTAGAAACAGCGATAAGCCAATTTAAAAATATTCGTTTTCTCCATTTAGGTGCCGAGTCCAGGGCAGATTGGATAGCGAATATTTTACTCTATATCCCCCTGGCTTTTGGTGCATCAGCCACGTTTGGCAGTATGCAGCATCCCCTGATAAGACTGTTACTATCTGTTTGTGTGTTGGTTTCCTGTATCGCGCTGGCAGTTGTTGTCGAATTTTCCCAACTGTTTTTCCCGCCCCGCACGGTGTCGTTAAATGATTTAATTGCCGAATCTTTGGGGTCAGTTATAGGCGTTCTAAGCTGGCAATTTTTTGGCGATTACTTTTCTAATTTGTATCGTCAATTGCTACGCGGCAGCTTACGGTCTGCACAGGCGGCGATTTTTTTTTATTTGCTGATTTATAGCGCACTGAGCCTGTTTCCTTTTGATTTTGTCACCTCTATTACCGAGTTAAATACAAAACTAGCCAACGGCAACGATGCCTTTTTTTTCTCTTTGGAGTCGTGCAGTGCAGAACCGGTGCGTTGCGGGGTTAAATTACTGGCAGAAATGCTGGTGTTATTACCATTGGGCGTGTTGTTTTGTTATGTGCCTTATTTACAGCACCGCATTGTTGTAGCCGCGTTGGTCGGCTTTTTCTTGGGGTTGGCGATTGAAAGCATTCAGGTATTTTTGCTATCCGGTTCAGGACAAGGCATTTCAATAATAACCCGCATGATCGGCATGAGCGCAGGTGCAGGTTTATTTATTCGCGCCAAGCACTATCCATTGGAAGACCTGACGGGATTATTACGACGCGCAGTCTGGCTGACTATTTTGCCGTATATAGCCCTGGTGCTATCAATTAACGGCTGGTTTTCATCTGCCTGGTTAACACCGGAACAGGCCTTGGAAAAACTGACAACAACCCGTTTTTTACCGCTGTATTATTTTTATTACACCACTGAAAGCGTTGCTCTAGTCAGTCTGTTAAGTAATATCGGAATGTATTTTCCTGTTGGTTTATTATGTTGGACGCATTTTTTTAGCAGAAATTATAAGCGTGACCGACCTGCCCCCCATTGGTTTTATGTCGGTCTGCTGGCGGCACTATTCTCGCTAATAGTTGAAACGGGTAAATTATTCTTGGCCGATAAACACGCCGACCCCAGCGATATTTGGCTTGCCTTTATGGCGGCGGCGGGCTGTTATATTTTCATGAATTATTTGTTGCAGTGGCTTAAGCGTGAAAAAACCCCAGCCAAACTTATGGTCGAACCCCCGGCACAAGTACCGACTCCTGCTTCAGAAAAATCCATAGTATCAGCACTACCTGCTTACAAAGTCGATAAACGATGGCGTATCCTATCGCTCCTGATCGTTGCAATCATTCTCACCGCGTTGTTTAATTATCCGCTCGCAGCCGTAGGGTTGGGGCTTTTCTTGATCAGCTACGCCACGCTGTTAGCGTATTTTCCGTACCTTTGGCTAGTGGTTGTTCCTGCCTTATTGCCGCTTATGGATTTTGCCCCGTGGACGGGTCGCTTTTTTTTTGATGAGTTCGATTTGGTCATACTGACTACACTGGCATTTTATTATTGGCAAAAACCCAAAGACCACCTACGCTCATTACTGTCGATGCCAACGCTGTTATTATTAACCGTGTTCATTGTGTTATACGGAGTCAGTTTGCTCAAGGGCTTATTACCGCTTCATGAAATGAATGCCAACGCCTTTAACAATTATTACAGTCACTTTAACAGCTTGCGCGTTGGTAAAGGCTTAATCTGGAGCTTATTGTTGCTGCCGCTATTACAACTCACTGCGCGTCGTTATCGCTATACCTCACACTATTTTGGTTTAGGTGTGTTGCTGGGTTTAACCGGGGTAGCACTGTTTGCCATTATCGAACGCTTGGTGTTTGCCGGTTTATTTGATTTTTCTAGCGATTACCGCATTAACGCCTTATTTTCGACCCTGCATGTCGGTGGTGGACATATTGAAGCCTACTTAATGCTGAGCCTGCCATTTATTACGCTATTGTTTGTTAATTCAACGCACAACTTACTAAAAAGCTTATCGGGCATCACCTTGTTTATTGCTGCTTTATACACATTACTGATGACTTTTTCGCGCGGGGGTTATATCGGCTTTGTTTTTGGCTTTGTCGTGCTGCTATTTGCTTTATTGGTTTGTTTTAGAAAACACTTAAGTTTCACGAAACAACCGCTACTGATCTTGATGTTGCTGGTGATTAGTCTTCTTATGGCATTGCCTGTATTGCGCGGCGATATGATTCAGCATCGTTTCAGTGTAATGGATAAAGATCGTGATAGCCGTATTTATCATTGGCATGACGCGCTGACTATGAGGGATGACGATATAACGACACTATTGTTTGGCATGGGACTGGGTAGTTATCCACGGACTTTTTTTTGGCTAAACACAGAAAACACGCATCCCGGGACGTATGAAATCGCCAATCAAAACGGCAATCATTATTTGCGTTTGCGCGGTGGCGATTCGCTGTTTATGGGTCAATATCTGACCATCGAACCGCACACACTCTACCGCTTGATCTTGGATATAAGAGGCGAAACCGACAAATTGGCTTTATCAACCTCACTATGTGAAAAATCATTACAGTATTCGTTGCGCTGTAGCACCGTTGGAACAAGAACAAACGGAAGTGACTGGCAACATGTCGAGCAAGTCATTAACAGTAACGATGTCGGCGAACGGGTAGCAGGTCGTTTGCTAAAACGCCCGATACAACTGACTTTTTATAATAGTAACGGCACAGGCAAATTACTGGACGTGGATAACGTCAAGTTACTTGATGCGACCGGTAGCAATGTCCTTGCAAACGGAGACTTTTCGGAGGGCAGCGATTTTTGGTTTTTTACAACGGATAACCATCAATCAGGCAACATCGATAACTTGTGGCTTCATGTTTTTTTCGACCAAGGCTTGCTAGGTGTCAGCGCATTTTTTCTGTTATTTGCTAACGCCATCTACACTCTTTGCCGCCAACTAAAACGACAAAATGTCTTTGCTGCCGTGTTATTGTCCTCTTTTACCAGCTTCATGGTCGTTGGTTTTGTTAACAGCCCTTTTGATGCACCACGCTTAACCCTGTTATTTTTTTTATTGCTATTCTTTGCCTTGATGCGGACGCCGCGAGTTTGGACAACCATTTAAACGCCGGACACTACTTAAATTGCCCGGCTTTCTAAAAATGCGAGACTGGAAGCTGGAGCTTCCAAGTCTGCATTCCCAAGCTGGAGCTTGGGAACGAGTAAAAAAAACCGCCCCGATTTCCCAATGGCGGTTGCTTTTAGGTAACGATACCCGTGTTCTGTAGGGGCAATCCCTTGCGGTTGCCCTGATCACATCGTGGCATTAAAGGGCAGGCGTAAAGCCAGCCCCTACGAAAAAAATTGCGCTGATGAGCTGGTTCCCAAGCTCCAGCTTGGGAATCCTGAAGCCGAAGCTCCGGCTTCGCAAGACTGGAAGCGGGATCTTGGGAACGAGTAATCCCTGAAAGTTCCTAAGCTTATCTCATCCCGACATCGCAACGAGGATCAAGTGTGCGGGTAGCCCAATATCTCATTACAGTTTTTAAATTATGGGGCATTAACCGCGCCGGGCAGGATTTTTCACTACCCGACCCAAGCACGCTAAACCGGCCATCATTAATAAAAATGCAGGGGGGATGGGTACTGCTGTAACACTATACTGGACGGCTGTAGCCAAGTCGCCGCTTGAATCAACGACCCAAGTGCTGCCATCGGAATCCAGGTTCCAGTGCTGGGCATCACCGCCAGTACCCGTTAACCAATACCAGTTGGAGGCTGTTGTTTCATTGGTTATTGACAGATAGTAGCTGCCTGAAGCCAACGACAAGGCAGTAGGCAACGTATAGTCGTAGCGATAGACCGGTGCACCACTGATATCAATCAGGCTGGCTGCCGTAGCGGTTACATTAATGCTGCTGTATTCTTTTAGTTGCGTGCCGGGAATGCCACTCGCGTCAGAATGGAGTGTAATAATAAAATTATCACTATCGCTGGTGTCATAACCTCCCCACCAGCTAAGACTTTCCAGATTAAACGCGCTAGCGACACTGAAGTTATCGGCAATAACTGCGCCCGCTGAGGTATTGGCAAATATGACATTGCCCTCATTAACAGGATCTTGTTGATAACTGACTGACGCATCGGCACTAGAGATAAGTCCAATAAGCAGCGTTGCAATGACTAGTGGCCGATACTGACTCGGTCTTAAATATTTCTCGGTATTGGGTAACATTAATGTATTCTCCATTTTTAAATTCAGGTAAGTGGTTAATTGGGGTTTCATAAAAAGCTGTCTTGCGGCTTAACGCCGATAAGTAAGGTATCAATCAGGTAGTCACTACCATGCTGAACGGTGTTGGTGGCATAAGGTGCCGTAGCAAATTGGTTGGCATCATTAAGATAAGCGCCACTGACGAAATTATGCTGATTATCATAAGCACCGGCAGTAAACACCAGACTATTAAAGCCTTGACTGACATTCATGACAATGAGCTGTTGGCCATTGGCTTTATCGCCACTAAAAACCAATTCACCGACCAGATTATTTGCATTATAAGCTTGCAAGCGGCCTGCTTCGTTTTGCCCCAAGGTATTGTCGTCGTGGTAAAACAATCTCGACAAGCTGGCACTGGCTTCGTTAGCCAGGTAGTTCAGGTTAAAACGCAAGGCTTCTGTGCCATCTATTTCCTGTAAAACTTTACTTGTCGCCGCAGTTTGACCACTGACACCAAGATCACCTGTATATAAATCACCACCTGCCAGTATATTACCGGCCAGTCCGTTCAAACTAATACTGCTCCAATTTTCTGCGCTATTACTGACATCGGCTTTTTGACTGATGTTAATATCAGCAGAACTCCAAGCGTTGATCCAGGCATTCGGATTGGCTTTGCTAATTTGCAACGGGGCGTTGCCCAGAATTTCTGTCGCATAGACTGCCACTTTTGCTTGAGTAGCTGTTGCCGATAATAAGCCACTATCGTCTTTGGCCACTACCGTAAAAGCATCCATGTTGCCGCTGGTATTCGCTAAGGGTGACCAATAAGCTTGATGCGTAGTATCGACGGTATCATTAGTCCCTGTCGCCCATGCTAATGCCGTTCCCGCTGAGGAGCCAATATTTAAGATACCGGCACTAACAGTCTTGACCACAAAGGCGGTAACAGTGCCATCAACATCCGCATCATTACCCTGAGCCTGTAAATTGGCAAAGGTCACGGCAATTTGACTGTTTTCATTGCCGGTAGCAACGGGTGATGTAAATGCGGTAAGCGTTGGCGCAATATTGGTGCCTGTATTCACGAATAATTGCTTGACATCAGCACTTGCATTGGTAATTTGTGCATCAACGTTACTGGTGTTAACCGTAATAGTTGCATCGGGGTTTAGCACCCCATTGGCGGCTTGTTGTGCAATGGTTTGCTGCGCCACAATCTGGGCACTGACGATTTCTTTCAGCGTACTAATTGCATCGACAGTTCCACCATTTTGTGCGTTATTGCTTGCCGTTGCGGAGGAGATTTCGATTTTGCTGTTTACCAGTGCTACTGCTGTAGCGGTAGTATTAGCCAGGATACTTAATTTTTCCAACTTTGTAGTATCAGTAAATACGCTACTTAAAGCCTTATTAATGGCACTTTCAAGTAAGGTACTGTCGGCCAAATTGATGGTTCCCGATGGAGATGTATTGGCAGACGCCATCAGTGTAGCAGCCACACTTTGTGCAACACTGGTAATAGTGCCGGCACTCGCTCCGTCGGCTTTAGTAACACTGGCAATAACAGCAATCACGTTGGCTATTTGTATGGCTGCACTTTGTACCTTTATTGCCAAAGCGGCGGCTATTGCATCGGTGCCCGCAGCCAAAGCCGCAGCCAAAGGATCATAGGTGTTTAAATTCAGGCTGGCATCGAGACCTAATGCGGCTTTAACCAGTTCTTGATTGCCACCCGCAGCAACAATCAGTGTTGTTAACGGGTTGATAACAGAGGAACCCGATAAGGCAGAGTAGCTACCGGTAAATACGGCACCTGTAGAAATATCGGTGGTTACGCCATTGGGGTTGGCGGTAATGCGGAGATTACCGGTACCGGTCAGTTCCGAGAACTGACCGGTACTGTCAGTCAATGTCCAGGACTCCCCTTCACCGCTATCCCAGTGACCATTATTATTACTATCGGCCCAGTCGCGCTGGCCGTTATCATTGGTATCTACCCAGACCAAAGCATTAGAGAGGTACCCGTCCTGAACTACACCGTTTTGTATCATTTCTACGAATGCAGTGGCAGATGAAGTTAAATTCTCATTTGATCCATACCCGTCGGTATAACTGGCTTGCACGCTGATGGCTTTGCCAACCTGCGCCTGAGCCAAGATCAGCGTTGAAGCCGTTGCGCCGGTAATGACCGTCCCATCTGCCAGCCACTGGTAGGCAATTGTGCCCAGGCCGTCAACATCGGCGAGCGTGTTACTTGCCGTTAGGGTTTGGTTTTGGGCAGGTGTTCCGTTTATAACCAGAGTGCCTGTAGGTGCATCGTTAATATTTACAATTGTTGCGGTTGCTGCACTTGAAATACTTTCATGAGTCCCCAGTCCGTCAATGTAATTCGCTTGTGCTGTGATGACATTGCCAACTTGTGCTTGCGTTAAAGTAAGTGAGCCGGTTGTCGCGCCATTAATTGCTACACCATTAGCGAACCATTGATAATTAATGGTGCCCAAACCATCAACATCAGCAATATTGTTACTCGCGGTTAATGTTTTATTTTGGGTCGGTATTCCACTAATAAACACCATGCCTGTCGGTGCATCATTAACATTATTTACAGTAGCCGTTGCAGAACTGATTACATTTTCAGTTGTGCCTTGTTGATCAATATAACCGGCTTGGACAGAAACTGCTTTGCCAACTTGGGCTTGGGTTAAGGTTAATGAGTTGCCGGTTCCACCATCAATAAGGACGCCATCAGCAAGCCATTGATAACTCAATGAACCAAGTCCATCAATATCTGCCAGAGAATGATTCGCCGTTAGTGTCTGATTTTGTCTGGCAATACCGGTTATATTTACCGTTCCTGTCGGAATATCATTTACATTGACAACAGGGGTGGTTGGCAAACTTGAGACCATCTCAGCTGTTCCATAATCATCCGTATATTTAGCCTGTACTTTGATAGCCTTCCCAACTTGATCTTGGGATAAAGTAAACGTTGAATTAATGGCGTCATCTATAATGACTCCGTTAGCTAACCATTGGTAACTAATAACTCCCAAGCCATCAGCATCAACTAAATTATTACTGGCCGTTAAAGTTTGGTTTTGGGCAGGTATTCCATTTATAACCAGAGTGCCTGTAGGTGCATCGTTAATATTTACAATCGTTGAGGTTGCTGCACTTGAAATACTTTCATGAGCTCCCAATCCGTCAATGTAATTCGCTTGTGCTGTGATGACATTGCCAACTTGTGCTTGTGTTAAAGTAAGCGAGCCTGTTGTAGCGCCATTAATTGCTACACCATTAGCGAACCATTGATAATTAATGGTGCCCAAACCATCAACATCAGCAATATTGTTACTCGCGGTTAATGTTTTATTTTGGGTCGGTATTCCACTAATAAACACCATGCCTGTCGGTGCATCATTAACATTATTTACAGTAGCCGTTGCAGAACTGATTACATTTTCAGTTGTGCCTTGTTGATCAATATAACCGGCTTGGACAGAAACTGCTTTGCCAACTTGGGCTTGGGTTAAGGTTAATGAGTTGCCGGTTCCACCATCAATAAGGACGCCATCAGCAAGCCATTGATAACTCAATGAACCAAGTCCATCAATATCTGCCAGAGAATGATTCGCCGTTAGTGTCTGATTTTGTCTGGCAGTACCGGTTATATTTACTGTACCGGTCGGAATATCATTTACATTGACAACAGGGGGGGTTGGCAAACTTGAGACCACCTCAGCTGTTCCATAACTATCCGTATATTTGGCCTGTACTTTGATAGCCTTCCCAACTTGATCTTGAGATAAAGTAAACGTTGAATTAATGGCGTCATCTATAATGACTCCGTTGGCTAACCATTGGTAACTAATAGCTCCCAAGCCATCAGCATCCGCTAAAGTATTACTGACTGTTAGCGTTTGGTTTTGGGCGACAGTACCGGTAATAGTCACTGTACCGGTTGGAAGATCATTAACGTTAGTCACTGCTCTTGTTGCTAAACTCATTGCACTTTCAGAGGTGCCTTGCTGATCAATATAACTGGTTTTAACACTTATTGATTTGTCGACTTGAGCATGAGCTAAGATCAAAGTTGAATGAGTTGCGCCGCCAATGACTATTCCATCTGCAAACCATTGGTAATTAATGACGCCTAAGCCATCTGTATCCGCTAATGTGTTAATTGCGGTTAAAGTTTGGTTTTGTGTGGCAATGCCACTGATAGTAACTCCACCAGTGGGTAATTCATTTACATTAACAATATAACCTGTCGATGCACTAATTACATTTTCAGTTGTACCCTGTTGATCGATATAACTGGCTTGTACACTAATATTTTTACCTACGTGTGCTTGAGTTAAGAGCAGTGTTTCAGTAGTTGCACCGCTCATCACTTCGCCATCTGCCAGCCATTGGTAAGCAATCGTGCCCAGACCGTCGACATCCGCCAAATTATTACTTACGGTTAATAGCTCATTTTGAGTTGCGATACCGGTAATGGTCACCACACCTGTTGGTGCATCATTGAAATTGACCACATTGGCAGTTGCCAAACTGGTGACGCTTTCAGCCGACCCTTGCTGATCGGTGTAAGCGGCTTGAACCGTGATGGTTTTGCCCACCTGCGCCTGGCCCAACGTTAGTGTTGAAGCCGTTGCGCCGGAAATA
>JBAXTQ010000144.1:0-10454 GCA_037130115.1 Methylococcaceae bacterium | reverse complement strand
AGACGATGCAGTGGATTGCTTTTTAGATGTTTTTTATTTCATGCGTCGGGGCTGTAGCGCGGTACACCTTTATCCAGCAACCAGCGATATTCGCCGTCGAAACGGCGCAGGCGATACTCCATGGTAAATTCTTGCTGTGTATCAAAGGCGGCATGGTAAGTATCCAGACAATGTTGCAAATCCTCTGAATGCACACTCTCAGCCCAGCCATTGCCGATCTCCTGCTCCATAGTGCGTCCGGTAAATTGCAGCCAGACTTTGTTAAAAAATTGACACCCATTGTCCAATCCTGATGTCCAGATTAATACGGGGGCATTATCGGCTATGATACGGAAACGGCTTTCGCCATCACTCAACGCTTCTTTAACATGTTTGCATTCGGTGATGTCGGTGGGTACACAACCCACGCAATTAATATTGCCTTGCCTTTGTTGTATTACTTCTTGCCGTTGTATGACAGCGGGTAAAGACAATAGTCGTGGAATAACCCACACCATGAGTGCGGCGGTGGCGACTGAAATAATCGCGGTAAAACCTTTAAGTAAGGCATCCAGCCAATATAAGGGGTACCCAATCGTAAGCACCGACAATAAATGCGTAGTGCCGCAAGCAAGAATAAATCCGGCAAACAAGATAACCACCCAAGGATAGGGAAAGTCTTTACGCTGCCGGATAAGATAAACCAGCGTAACGGGAATGGAATAATAAGCAAGCGCAATCAGCAAATCCGAGATAGCGTTTAGCCAAATGAATAACGGACTCCACGCCAAGTAATGGGTATGAGGAGTAAAGTCTTTAATACCCAAAAGATCAATCAATGGCTGCATTGGCTGGATGAATTAGTAATGATTTTCAATAAAGGTTATTTCTATAAGGAATTATTAAAACCTAAAAAAGCTATTTCGTCCACGAAAAAACTGAAAGCCGCGAAAAAATGACATAAAACGGAAATTATTTTTCACCACGAAGACACGCAGCATAACAGCGGGCAGCTTATCTCCTGCCCCTACGGTATCAAGGGAAAAAAACTTCTTTTTCTTTTTTCTTCGTGTTCTTCGTGTCTTCGTGGTGAAAGTTTTTGTGATAAAACTACCGATCTATATCGGGTTCAAGGTGAACAATATGTCCGTGCTCGTCATAAAAAACGGTAATCATTGAAGCTGTTCGGCACTGTTGTAATTCATCGGCTTTTACCTGATAAAACGCACACAGCTCGGTATCATTAACTTTTTTTTGCGCTGCCGGTAGTATCGACCGCTTACGTAAGACCCGACAGAGTATCCAGACCCACCAAAGCGCCGCCATAATTAGTAAGGTTACAGCATATATTTCCATCAGTTCCAGCAGGCTTTTGTAACCGCCAAACCAGCGCATTTGATTGATCATTTTTTTATCGCCCAGCACCCAACTGCATAAGGTGACCAAAGGCACCAATAAATAAATCCACATCACCCAACAAATCGCCCAAGCGAATAAAGCGCCCAAGCGTTTTTGCAGACTTTGCAAATGCGGTGCATTAATAATGTAACCTTTCATTTATGGCGCAAACCTCTGTCTACGGTAACCCATACGGCACGCAGTCCGCGTTTCTTTTTTATGGCCCGAACGGAACCGACAATCGTGGTGCCGACATTGATAAGCCAGTAGACAATGGGATACCACACCATCCAGTAATAGTAACGCGCAACGCCGCCGGTACTCGCTTCGTAACGCGAATCGATAAACAGGCTGACACCAAATTGTATTAAACAGGTCAGGCTTAGCAACATGCTGGTCCAGCTGGGGCTTAAATCATGTAACGATTGATTGGTTGATTCGTTAATCAACGCCACCGGTACATAGAGTAAATGCAACAAGATCAAAAAAGCCCAGAAAATACTGATTAAGCATTCACCGTATAACAACCACATGCCTCGCGATGACCAGCGAAACAGCGCGGGGAAATAGCGCAATAACACTTCGGTGCCACCCTGCGCCCAGCGTGCCCGTTGTTGCCACAAGCCATCCAGGGTTTCCGGCATCAATACCCAGCACAAGGCGTTGGGTTCAAAATAGATAGTCCAGCCGGCCAACTGCAATTTCCAGCTGATGTCGATGTCTTCGGTGACCATATCGTTGCTCCAATAACCCACGTCATGCAGTGCAGATTTACGGAACGCGGCGATAACACCGGAGACGGTAAATACTTTGCCGTAAGAACGTTGCGCCCGTTTGATCATGCCGACAATGGCCGAAAATTCGCCCACCTGAATCCGGCCTAATAAGGTCGAGCGATTGCGTATGCGTGGATTACCGGTAACGGCACCGACGGAGGGATTATCATTAAAATGACGTACCATCCAGGCAATAGCTTCGGGTGCCAACAAGGCATCACCGTCAATGCAAATCAGGATTTCACTGTTGGCCAGCAAGGCAGCGGTGCGTAAACCCATCGCTTTGCCCTGGTTGGTGTGTAAATTGATTACGCGAAGCTGAGGGTGTTGTTCGGCCAAGTCCTGCAATATTTCCAGCGTGTTGTCTTTACTGCCGTCATTAATGGCAATAATTTCAAAGGTAGGGTATTTTTGCCGCAGTAAAACATCGATGGTTTCACGAATATTTTCGGCTTCGTTATAGCAAGGAATCAAAATGGAC
Source organism: Methylococcaceae bacterium (assembly GCA_037130115.1). Taxonomy (GTDB): domain Bacteria; phylum Pseudomonadota; class Gammaproteobacteria; order Methylococcales; family Methylomonadaceae; genus Methylobacter_C. The sequence continues at coordinate 7,820 of JBAXTQ010000144.1, read as the reverse complement.
ACCGGCGGGTAAGCCTTTAATTCTGGCAGGTGTTCGGCATTGCCTTGCTGACGCCATTCATAGCGGCTATAAAAAATAATCGCGCCAAACATCCAGATGTAAGCCATAAACAAAGGGTAGTAATAAATAAAACCTTCAATGGCCGCATCCAGCGGTTGCCATGCCAACAACACTTGATGCCATTGAGTTTGTAGCAAAACACTTAGGTGCTGCAAGGAGCTGTTCATGGTCTGGCATGTAGCGAAAAATGCTGCTGTAAATCCGTTAAGCGCGGCTGATCCGTAAACACATTATCGGGATAATAACCGATATGGCTGACGCCCAATTTTTTCAACAGTTCCAGTTGTTCAATAAATACCGGCATGGGAATTTTCTCTTGGGTTTTCCAGTTCACCGCTTGCAACTCAAACACGGTTTTTTTAAGCCCCTCCGGCTGTTTGGCTGCCGCCTTGACTAATTGTGTAAGCCATTCCTTGGGACTTTCAGCTTCTTCCATAAAAGGCATGGCTTCTATGGCAACGTAATCATAATGGGCTAAAAAAGATTGATAGGATTGTGCGTACCATTCTTCGCTGTAGGGCTTTAACAAAGGCAGTGCATAAAAATTACGCGCGGTTTTTATATCCGGTCGATAAATACGCACCCGACTCGCCAACTCATCAGTAAACTGGTTGATCAAATCGGTTTTATGTTGCGCCCACACCATGCGCATGGCGGAGGTTGCATGCAGTTGTTCAAATTGATCAGGCAAGCCCCAGACTTCTTTGGCATAGTTTAGCGCCAGCGGGGATACATCTTCATAATCGGATAAAATGCCGTCATCATGAAACAAGAGCCCGTCAAAATTACACTGCTTGGCCAAATCTTCGTAAATTTCAGCGACATATTGACGCGCTTCGGGGTTAAACGGTGATAGTCGGGTGTAAATATGACTGGATAATTGCGCCTTGCCATCCCGCCATTCCTGAACATACCAGGATTCAGGTGCTTTGCCCTGATAAGCCATAATCGGCATCCAGGCATAAACCTTGACCCTGGCGACTATTTTTAACTGCCAAGCCACCCGATTAAACAAGTCCTGTATAACCGGCAAATGTCGATTGGGAAAATATAAGGCATCGGCATTGCCATCCCCATCAGGATCGGCATAAGCCTGCAAAAAAACCGTGTTGATGTGCAGGTCTTTAATGCGCTGTATCGCCGCATCCAAATTACGTTCCAGTTGCTTTGGGTCTTTATCGTAAAGATAATCCATATCCAGATGCGCTACCCGCAACGGCCGGTCAGCACGTAGTTTGGTAACAATTTCTGCAAATTGCTTAACATCGGGATTATCAACCATAATCAAACGCCGCAAGGTACTGATATCAGCGAGCGTGTTAAAGCCGTCCATCAGTCGCATAGTGATTGGCATTCCTGCTTCACGCGCGGCTTGCACGGCCATTTGATTATATTCCCCATACGGCCAAACCATCACCCGGGGTCTTACACCGGCATGTTGAAAGATAAACTCGGCACTTTTCAACAAGGCAGCATTAATGCGTAAATGATATTCTTCGTCCGTTTCGTAAACCAGCATGGGATCGTCATAAATGCGCGTGACCGCCGCTGCCTGGGTATTGCCTTGCGGATTACCCGGCACGCCTTTATGTAGATCGTAACTGTGAGAGGCGATTTCTACCAGACCGGACTGCACCAATTCTCTGACCTGTTCCCACGTAAGCAAGGGCTTGCCCGGATCGTTGGCCGTGACGTTACCTTCCATCCAGGTTCCCACCAGGGCAACCGTCGCTGAGTAATGATATTTTTTTAATAGCGGAAAAATATGGGTATAAAAACTTTGATAGCCGTCATCAAAGGTTAATAACGCGCCCTTAACAGGCAGCTCAATCTTGCCTGCTGCCGCATCAAGAATAGTTTGTACACTGATAATCTGGTAGCCGTTTTTTTTCAGCCACGCCAGATGCTCTTCAAAATGATCGATACTAACGTCCATCGAATTAAAAGGCGGTTTAGCGCCTTCTGCACCAACAATGTCGTGATAATTGAGAACCAAAAAATGATGTTCTGTGGCTGATGCCGTACTGAAAAAACCTACCAGAAAAATCAACAAGCTTAGCTTTTTAAAATAATTAACTGCGGTAAAACGGGGAAAAAAAGTCATGTCATCCAAATTGTAAAACTCACCTACGATGGCACACATAGTAACCGAAAAACCTGCAAAGCCGTTTGAATAATGGCTGATAAGTAAAAAAATTGTATTTTTTACCCGAGATGCCGAAGATCAGTCAGCCAATAACTGCCCAATTCTGCGAAAAACATCTGCAAACATGTCTTTGGTCAGGCGTTTGGTTTGTACGTTATAGCGACTGGTATGATACGAATCAACCAGTGTGCGCCCATCCGGCAAGCTGTGTTGTGCATTATGGGCAAAAGGGGCACTACTCGGCTTTAGGTTACAGGCTTTTAAAACGGCCTGATGCGCAACAGTGCCCAAGGCTAATATCACAGCCTGTTCCGGCAGGGTTTTTAACTCGGCGGCCAAAAATTGATTGCACTGATTAATTTCAGTTCCGGTTGGTTTATTTTGCGGAGGCAGACATTTAACGGCATTGGTAATTCGACAACGGTTAAGCTCCAGGCCGTCCGCCAAAGATTCAGACAATAACTGATTGCTGTAACCAAATTCATAAAGTGCTTCATAAAGCAGTAGCCCCGCATAATCTTTGGTAAACGGTCGTCCCGTTGCATTGGCACCATGCAGTCCGGGAGCCAAACCGACAATCAACAAACGGGGGTTTTTATCGCCAAAAGGCGCGACCGGTCGGGCATGATAGTCGGGATGTTTTTGTTTTACTTCACACAAAAAATCATCCAGACGCTTACATAACCGGCAATCCTGATCGAATATTTCTTTTGAAAGCATATTTTAGTGAGGTTAAAGGGGAAAGGTGAAAGGCTGCTTAAGATTTTTATTCACCACGAAGACACGAAGGACACGAAGAAAAAAACCAAAAAAACTTCGTGTTCTTCGTGTCTTCGTGGTGATTGTTTTTTAAGATTTTTTTGAATTTACAAATATATAATCTTGATTAGCGTAACCTGGCTTATTCTCTGACGGGTTTTTTATCCAGTTTTCTTTGCAAAGTACGTCGGTGCATGTTGAGTGCTCTGGCAGCGGCTGAAATATTACCTTCATGCTGCATCAGTACTTTTTGCAGATGCTCCCATTCCAGGCGCTTTATGGATAACGGATTTTCACTAATCAAGACCGATGAGTCACCTTCATTTTTATGAAGCGCACTGACAATTTCATCGGCATTGGCCGGTTTGGTTAAATAATGGATGGCACCGAGTTTTATAGCCTCAACCGCTGTGGCAATACTGGCAAATCCGGTTAGCATGACAATTTGCGTATTGTCATCCAAAGAAATCAGCTTTTTTACCAGTTCCAGACCGGATTCATAGCCAATACGCAAATCGATTACGGCATATTCAGGAAGGCTTTGTTCGGCCAGAATCATCCCGTCTTTTACATTGGTAGCCACCAACACGTCATAATTTCTTTTTTCCAATGCGGACTTTAATACACTGCAAAAAGTTTCATCGTCATCCACGAGCAACAGTCGTGGGTTATCCGTTTCCAGGATCGTCATTATCAGTCTCGGTATTTAAAAGGGGAAGTGTGATTTCAACACAGGCGCCGCCTGAATCGCTATTGTATAGGTTAATATTTCCACCTAAGCGATTAATCGTGGAATAGGTTAAAAACAAGCCGACACCCAGCCCTCGTTTTTTACTAACAACGGGTTGTTTACCGGCAAATTCAACAATCTCTGAAGAAAAGCCGGGGCCAAAATCACGAATCTTGATGGTTATATTATCTAAATCCCAAGTGGCGTGAAATTCTATCCCCAATTCAGTCGGGGACGCTTCGGCGGCATTATTTAAAATGTTAATCAATGAATGGGTCAAGGTGCGTTCGGCAATGATTTTAGCATTGATAGCCACCTGGGGGTCGATAAAAAAACTAAGCTTTGCACCCGGCTTGTGGGTTCGCCATTGCTTGATGACATCATCAATATAATCTGTCAATAATATCACGCCACCTGATTCGGCACGCATTTCACCGGCTGATGCCGACATGACTGACAGGGCTTCTTTGCAACGGTTAATCTGTTGTTGCATGATCAACATTTTTCCGTTCAAATCCGGGTAACGGTGGCCAGGATACTCCTGTTCAAGCTCGTGAGCCACTATCGCAATAGTACCCAAAGGCGTTCCCATATCGTGCGCGGCACTGGCCGCCAATGTACCCAAGGCGACAACACGCTCATCTCTTAACGCGTTTTCTCTGGCTTCGGCCAGGCTTCGCTCCTGAACCCTGAGCGTTCTGGCCAACTCAACTACAAAAAAGGCAACCAATCCGGCACTGAATACAAAACCAAACCACATCCCGAACATGTGCAAACTAAAATAACTTTTATCATGCATGACGTGCGCATTTTGCAGCATTCGATAACTTTCTACATTGGACTGTATCATGGTCGGATCAGGCATGTGCGGCTCTATGGACGGCAAGGGAATATTAAACGCAATCAACATGGTATACAGGGAGGTAGTTAATATCACCATATACCAGGCATAAGCCTGGGGCAACATGATGGCGGTAATAATCAGGGGCAATAAAAACACCCAAGTAATTGGATTGGAAGCACCGCCCGTCAGGTACAACAGCGCCGCGATGGTAAAGACATCAACTGATATTTGCGTAAAAATTTCCAGCTCGGTGACCGGTTCATCGGTCTCCAGACGCATTGACGTATAAAGATTAATCGCGCCTGATGATAACACCACCAACCAAAGTTGCTGCTCCGGCAAGTTTATTTTAAGGCCGTAGACGGATAAAATAATTAATACGACCTCACTCAGCATCATCATATTCCTGAGAATAAAAAGCCATTTAAGGTTTTGTCGAACCGGAATCTGTGATTTTGGCGATATATGTGTCAGCATTTTATGGACTGGTTGAGAATGATTGGAAGTTAAAAGGCGCGAAAGATCTAAAGATTTTTTGTCTTTTGTTACTCATCGCTAATCAAAAGCGACGCCTAACCCGCCCAATCCGCAGTAACCCATGGGTTCTTTGGCCAAATATTGCTGATGAAAATCTTCTGCATAATAAAAAATGCCGGCGGGCACAATCTCTGTGGTTATTGGATTAAAGCCTGCTTGCGTAAGTAAATGCTGGTAAACTTTTTTTGATGCAAGCGCCTCATCGAGTTGTTGCTGGCTGTTGGTATAAATTCCGGACCGATATTGCGTCCCGCTGTCGTTACCTTGCCTCATGCCCTGAGTCGGATTATGGGATGTCCAAAACAGTCGAAGCAAGTCTTGGTAAGTTATTAATAACGGATCATAAATAACTTTTACCACTTCGTTATGCCCGGTCAAGCCGGTGCATACTTCATCATAACTCGGGTTGGGCGTATAACCACCGCTATAACCCACAGCGGTACTAAAAATGCCGGGTTGTTGCCAGAATTTTCGCTCAACACCCCAAAAGCAACCCATGCCAAATAGGGCCTGTTGCAAATTAGCCGGAAAAGGCGGTGCAATGGGGTTACCCGTTACAACATGTTTATTGGTAATGCGCATTTCAGTCGCTCTGCCAGGTAATGCTTGATCGGGTTCAGGCAGGGTAAGCTTTTTTGATGATAAAATCATAACTTATGGTATTTTGGTGGAGGAATTAAGCCAGTGTTACATTTTATAGTACCGGAATTAACTATTATAACAAAGCAGTTACTGTTAACGAGAGAGTCATGAGAGAGCAAGATTTATTACGCCGTTTTTTATTTGAAGAGCTGGGAGTCCGGGGTGAATGGGTTAAATTAACCACCAGTTGGCAAGCGGCCAAGCTGCATCAGCAGGGGCCTTTAAATGCACAACTTCAATTAGGGCAGGCGTTTGCGGCGGTGGTTATGTTGTCGGCAACCATCAAATTTAACGGATCAATGATACTTCAGGCGCAAGGTGATGGTGATTTTAAAACCCTGGTTGTACAATCCACGCAAGATCAAAAGATACGCGGTTTGATCCGCAGCAATGACCACGTTCCTGAAGGGTCATTAGAAGACATGTTTGGGCAAGGACGACTGGTATTAACCATTGAACCTGATGATGCTCAACCTTATCAGGGCATTGTGCCGCTGCAAGGTAAAAATTTGGCAGACGCCTTGCAAACTTATTTTGAGCAATCCGAGCAACTTAAAACCCGATTGTGGCTGTTTGCCAATGAAACCGAGGCCGTTGGTTTGTTATTACAGGAACTACCGACGCAAAATAACGATAAGACGGATTGGGAACATATTGAGATACTGGCCAACACGGTCACCGAGCAGGAATTACTGGAACTGGATTGTGAAGAGTTGTTGTATCGCTTGTTTAATGAAGAATTAGTCAGACTTTATGATGCCGAACCGGTTGAGTTTCGGTGCGCCTGTTCCAGGCCACGGATAGAGAGAACACTACGCGCACTGGGCGAAGAGGAACTGGAAAGCATTTTGCAAGAGCAGGGTCGCATTGAAATTGCTTGTGAATTTTGTGGTGAGCACTATCATTTTGACAAGATTGATGTAGACGCTTTATTATTTGCAGAAGGCGTCGCCAATCCCTCTAAAACACGCCATTAATTACTCCGTAAAATGAAACGATTTTTTATATTAATACTGTCACTTTGGCAGCAACGCCTGAAACTCTATATTCTTGCTGCCTTGGCAGGTGCCATTATTGGTGTTGTGGTGCTGGCTCCCAGCTACGATTATATCGATTCCAAAACCCGTACCGATAGTACCGCTTCGTCAATCGATTATATGTCGGGTCAGTTCAAAGAGCTGTTAAAAGGCAATGCGTTTCAAAACAGCATGATGCTGTTTTATGCAGAAATCGGTGCCATGCTGGGGTTATTAACCATTGGTCTATACAGCTTTTTACACAGGCGTTTATTGCGTATTGAGCTGTTAAAAATGGAACTGGATAAGGATATACCGTTAATCATTCGGCAAGGCGAAGGGCCTTTACTGGAATTTAAATCGTCTTTTCGATGGGACATGGAGCAATCACGCACCAACCGACAACTTGAAAGCGTGGTATTAAAGTCTTTGGCAGGCTTTCTCAATAGCCATCATGGGGGAACGTTACTGATTGGGGTGGCAGATGATGGCCGGATTGTTGGCTTGGAAAACGATTTCAAGACGCTTAAAAAGCAAAATCAGGATGGCTTTGAACAGACCCTGATGACAGCGATAGCCGCTAATCTTGGTGCCGATTTATGCACACATATTAGTATCTTGTTTCATGTCATAGAGACTAATACTATTTGTCGACTGATTGTTTTACCCTCCGATAGGCCGGTATTTTTAAACCAGGGAAACGCGCCCAAACTATTTCTCAGAACGGGGGGTGGAACGCGGGATTTAAACATCCAGGAGGCGCTGGAGTTTGCGCCCATCCGCTGGAAAAGACCCCATTAGCCAATTTTTCTTATTCACCAGGAAGGCACGAAGAGCACGAAGAAAAACAAATAACTTCGTGTTCTTGTAGTCGAGTAGGGTTAGCGACAGCGTAACCCCATAGACATCACTTAAGACATTTCACCACGAAGACACGAAGACACGAAGAACACGAAGATTTTTCTTTGGTTTGGTTTTTCTTCGTGAACTTCGTGTCTTCGTGGTCTGTAATATCTTTAAAATGAATAGCCTATTATAGAGTGACTTAGAAGTAAAGCAACATTCAGCTCCCTCTCCCTCCGGGAG
>JBAXTQ010000143.1:0-10459 GCA_037130115.1 Methylococcaceae bacterium | reverse complement strand
AGAGCTTGGAGCTGGTGAAGCACCCCAAGGTGTCATGACCTAAATATCGTAGGCTTTAAAAAAGCCTAAGTCTGGTTGAGTCTATCAGTACGAAAAAGCATACTGATAAAATGATGTGTCGTGCGCTGCATGGACGCAGGCACTACACATCAAGCCGGGCACTCAACTAAGCGCGTGCAGCCATTTTCTTTAAAAAAACTCAACATGCGGCTTTATCTTAAAGCATTATCCGATCAAGAATACGGATAAAAGTGTGGAAAATCCAGGCATTAATTTAACGATCTGTGTAGCGCTGGTTAGCGACAGCGTAACCCGATGCGACTTAAAAATTAAGTTTTAATCAAGATTCCAGTCACGTATAAATGCTTGATAGAATCCTGCGTCTTGAACCGTTGCGCCCCGTTGCGTGACCAGTGCGGATGCAAAGGCTTGCGCTCTTTCCATTGTTACAGATAATGACCAGTCCTGCTGGATTCCCAGCAACAACACCGCAGAAAAAGCATCGCCAGCGCCCACCGTATCAACTATAGTCAAATTTCCAGTCGGCGTAACTTCAACAAACTCACCAGTATTATTCAATGCCATAGCGCCCGAACTGCCACAAGTAACAATTAAAACATCCAGACCCAGTTGAGCCAAAAACAAACGCATGGTCTCTTGCAATGTATTTTGTGGTGGTGCCAATTGCTTTAACTCTTCATCATTAAGCTTGACCCAATTGGCTTTGCCCATCCATTGCTCAACGGACTTTTTGTGCCACCAGGGCGCTCTCAAATTAACATCAATAAAAACCTTGCCGGTATGACGTTCTTTTAAAATATTAAGTGCGTGTTCTGAAACAGCATTACGCAGTGCCAGCGTCCCGTGATAAAGAACACGGTAGTCGTTTGCTAAATTCAATGGTTCAGCGGCGATAAAATCATAAGCCTGATCTGCCAAAATTTCATAGCAGGGTTCGCCTTGGTTAAATGTGACTTTAACCGTTCCGGTAGGATAATCGGGATCAATTTGTATATTTTCAAGGTCCATACCCCAAATGGTCATCGCCTGCCTGATGCTTTCGCCCACCCCATCATGACCGACCCGACTGATAAAACAAGGAGACTGGCCAAAAGCCTGAAGATGCCACGCCACATTAAAAGGTGCTCCCCCCAATACTTGCTGGCCATCAGGAAATTGGTCGATAAGCACTTCACCGAAAATGGCGATCGGTTGAGTGTTAACCAATTTATTTTTCTCGATCATAATGAAACATTAACCTATTCCTAAAATTTGTTTGATTCCTGCTGAAATCGTCTCCTATTGTTACTTTCCAGTCAGATTCAAGTTCTGATACATCCGGATCATTTTCAACTTCCATCGCTAATTTAAAAAGCGCATCTTCTTGTTCAGGAATCGCCTTGCTAAGTAAATTGGCAATAAAGGCACTTCGCAAGCGTTTGGGGACGGTTGATTTGAATCGATTAGCGAGATCATCGGGTAAGTGAACGAGGACTTGCATGTTGCTTCTCCAAAATATTGATATTAACAGGTTACCAAATAGTAGATGATTAGCATAATTTCTCAAAAAAGTACGATGTCGAAGCGCAAGTAAAGTTCGTTGGGAATTGCTTTATCGCTAAAGTACAGTATATCAAAGTACAATGGGATAACGGTTGCAACAGGATTGAAATAATTAGATCATGTTGGAGATCAGGCTAAATTTAGGTAATATTTAACCCACAATAAGCTAAAAATAGATGGAACAGATGACTAAAGCAATTGTTTTAACCGGTATTACAACCACGGGTACACCGCATTTAGGTAATTATGTTGGCGCTATCAGGCCTGCTATTGCTGCCAGTAAAGATGACAATGTGGCACCGTTTTATTTTTTGGCGGACTATCATGCCTTGATTAAATGTCAGGAGCCGGAAATCGTCAGGCAGTCCAGTCTTGAAATTGCAGCAACTTGGCTGGCTTTGGGGCTGGATACGTCAAATGCGGTTTTTTACCGGCAGTCCGATGTGCCGGAAATTATGGAATTGACGTGGATGTTAACCTGCGTGGCGTCCAAAGGTTTAATGAACAGGGCGCATGCCTATAAAGCGGCGGTTGCTGAAAATGAACAAGGTGGCGAAAACGATCCCGATAAAGGCATTAACATGGGCTTGTTTAGTTACCCGATATTAATGGCAGCCGATATTTTACTATTTAATGCCAATAAAGTGCCGGTCGGTAAAGATCAGATACAGCACATTGAAATGGCTCGGGATATTGGTGGACGCTTTAACCATATTTATGGCGAACACTTTGTTTTGCCGGAAGCTGTTATTGATGAGCATGGCGCGATTTTGTCAGGGCTTGATGGTCGCAAAATGAGCAAAAGCTACAATAATACGATTCCGTTATTTGAGCCTGAGAAAAAGTTAAAAAAACTGATTAACAAAATCAAAACCAATTCTCTGGAACCCGGTGAACCCAAAGACCCTGATGGTTGTACTTTATTTAGTATTTACAGGGCGTTTGCTACAACGGCAGAAGTACTTGAAATACGCCAACGCTATGCAGAAGGTATTGCTTGGGGTGAAATGAAACGGGTGTTATTTGAGCATATTAATGAGCATATTACGCCGGCAAGAGAGCGCTACGAGGCGTTAATGCAAGCGCCTGAACATATCGAAGAACAATTACAGGAAGGCGCAATAAAAGCACGGGCCGTCAGCGTGCCCTTTATTAAAGAATTACGTAAAGCCGTTGGTATTTCACGGATTTCAGTGTGAAAAAGGCAAAATTCAGCGAGTGGCTTAAACAATCCCTGCTATTTGTCAGCCATGATCCCTGGATTTGGGCAGGCTATACGTTGTTTGTCGGTGTTATTATGACGGTTGGGAAGGTGTCCCTGGCGCTGGGTATTTTATTGTCGGTAACGTCGTTATTTGTTGGCGTAGGCGTTACCAAATACATTGACATTAAGCATTCAACAGAAAATCCGGTCGGCTTGTACTGGGCAATCAATAAAAGTTTGCCGTTAGGGGTGCTGGCGGCCGGCACTATTATGATTTTTTGGTTTGCCTTTATGGTGGTGGCCAATCTTTTAACGGGGGAGGTGGATAAAATTGGCCGGTTCTTCTTTTATTGGGAGCTAACCCCGGAGAACCTTAATCATCGATCAGCACGCGAGATAGCCAACTGGATTTATTCGTACGCTAATATTACTTTGATTTTTACGTTGTTAATGCTGACCAGTTTTGCCAGTTGGTTTAGTTATCCATTGATGTTGTTTAAGGACCAAAGCTGGAGTCAGGCAATAGAACGCGGTAATCATGCCGTTTCCAGAAACCAAAATGCCATCTATAAATCGCTGGGATTTATAGTTGCCGAGGCGTTACTTTGCACAACGGTCACCCCGTTGTTAACCCCTGTTTTGTATATGCTCACCTCAACGATGATGTATGTATCTTATAAGGGGATTTTTGAAGTCGGTAAGCCATCGTTATAATTTAGATTTTATCGTTTTATCGGACTGTCATTATTAGGTGCGTATTTATCAATACGCGCCTATAATCAGCACAATTCAAAATTGCAGGCGTCTTTGACGCAAATAAGTAACGTTTCATATTGATGTCATATCAATACGTTACCATTTTACTTTGTAACCCGTTTTCTTTTGTTCCCCGCGATGTAAAAAATCACCCTGCGCAGTCGATACCAAAAAACCTCATGCAAAAGTTACCATCAGAAAACAGGATTACGCCTCATTGCTTATAAAATACCCCGTTCCCGCCACGTTGGACTATGATGGAGAATGTCAATTAAACTCAAAACGATCAGATTATTTAAACTGGGTGAAGGTTTTAAAAATACTGCTGTTGTGCGCAGTATTCTCAGCCACGTCAGCGCAAGCCGAGAACTATCCTGATTTAAATGATGACAGCGAATTTTCACTCATGAAAACATTGTCTGATCGTGGCTGGCACAACCTGCAAGATGAACGATGGAATCTTTACTCGCAGGGAACTTATATTGCTAGTTTTAAACAGGCATTCCCGGCAGCTTATACTAATTTTAACGACTCGCCCAATTCATTATTACCCGACGCAGAGCGCGGCTTTACTGCAACAGTTACCTTTTACGCCGGACTTAAAGGGTGGACTGGCGCGGAATTTTATTTGGCACCGGAAATGATTTCTGAACGACCCCTTTCAGGTCTAAAGGGGATAAGCGGGGCTATTCAAAACTTTGAGCTGCAAAAAAATGGTGCGGCACCTGCCACCTGGTATCCGTCGAGAGCCATTTACAGACAAACGGTTTCACTCGGAGGCACACAGAGTAACGTTAAATCCGGCCCTATGCAATTAGCAGGGACTGTGGATAGCCGCCGCTTCGTTTTTACTGCAGGTACTTTTAGCATTCTTGATATTTTTGATAAAAATACCTATGCGGGGGATCTTCGCCGTCAATTTGTAAATATGGCTTTTTTGACCAATGCCGCCTATGATTTTGCTGCCGATGCCCGAGGCTACACGACGGGCTTGGCGGGCGAATTTTATTTTGATGATTGGGCATTTAGATTTGCGCGAATTGCCGGTCCTAAAAATCCTAACGATTTACACCTGAATTTTCAGATGTTAAGTAATTATGGCGATCAGGTAGAACTGGAACATAAACACGTTATCAAAAACCAGCCAGGGGCGATAAAAATTCTGGGTTATAGAAATCAGGAAAAGTCCGGGAGTTTTACTGATGCCATTGCGGCATTCGAGGCTGATCCGGAAAAGAATGCGACGACTTGCACAGGCTATAATTATGACTCTGGTAATGCTGGTGCACCTGATCTTTGCTGGGCCAGAAAATCGAATATAAAAATGGGCATCGGCATCAACATGGAGCAGAGTATCGCAGAAGATATAGGCCTCTTTTTCAGAGGCATGTATTCGGATGGTAGAACTGAAGTTTATTCTTATGTACCCGCAGATCGATCGCTATCTTTTGGTACGGCCATAAAGGGGATACGTTGGGGTCGGGGAAAAGATTCGGTAGGACTGGGCTATGGACAGAGTTGGATTTCAAGTCAACACGTCGCCTATCTGAATATGGGCGGGGTTGACGGGTTTATCGGCGACGGTAAAATCAATTACAAACCGGAGCATGTTGTCGATATTTACTACCAATGGCATGTCGTCAAATCCGCCTGGCTGACTTTTGACTATCAATATTTAGTCAATCCCGCTTACAACGCGGATCGTGGCCCCGTTAACATCTATAATGCCAGGGTGCATTTTGAATTTTAATCCCTGTGCAAATAAACCACAAACAGGTTGTTTTACACCTATCGACATTGTTTATGTTTCTGTTGTATTGACAAGATAAGCTTATTCACTGCCAAAATCAGTGTGTTATAAAATATATAGGGTTGGCACGATAATCGCTTGTAGATAGGTTTTGCACGCTAGTTAACGGATATTACAGTTAAACTGATTATTACATCAGTTTGGCTGAATGATGATTCATTTACCGGACTCTTTAATCTTAAATGTTTTCCATTTAGATAAAATTCATGAATAAAAAATTTTTAAAATCAACAGCCTCTGTGCTGTTGTTAAGCTTTCTTATGGCGTTTAATGTATACGGACAAAATCAGGCGCTCTCGTTGGATGAAATTCTGTCGATTTTTTATCAGCGCAATCTCGATTTGATTGCCGCTCAATACAATATTGATCAATCTTTCGCGCAAGCCGTCATTGCCGCAGCAATCCCCAACCCAACGGTTGGCTTTCAGGTTGGAGAGCTTAGTAGCAGTAATCTCAATAAGGGTTCCGGCGCTACGGGCTGTAATCATGATCAAAATGTTTCCTGTGGTGCTGCCGAGTATTATTCGTTTAGTCAGTTGATTGAAGTGGCGGGTAAGCGTGGCTTGCGTATACAAAGCAGCGGTTTTGCAACGCAGGCGGCTGAAAGCGATTTTCGCGATGCCGTGCGTATTTTTTCCAACATGGTCAGGCATGCCTACTATCAGTTGTTGCAAATGCAAAAAAACCGCTGGTTGGCTCAGGAAATTGTCGATCATTACGAGGTTATTACCAAAGCCAACAACCTGCGAATGAAAAGTGGTGATATTTCAGAGTCTGATTTTCTGCGGGTTAAAATGGAAGCCATGCGTGCGCAATCGGATCTTGATAATGCATACACGGCAGTAGAAATGGCGCAAGCCGATTTGGCGGTCATTTTGCGTTGGCCGGACAAAAGTTTGCAATTCGAAGCCAAAGAGCAATGGCCTGAAGTTAAGAGCATCGGCCAAGGTCTTCCGAAAGAAGAATTGATTAGTAAAGCCTTGCAGCAACGCCCGGATTTACAGGGTGATAAATTACGTGCAGATCAGGCGGACAGGGAATTGGAATTGGCGAGGCGACTTAAATACCCCGATGTTACCATCACTGGCGGCTATGCGCATGATCCCAGCAATAATGCCCTTAACACGGGTTTCGTTGGTGTCAGCGTACCGTTACCGTTATTTTATCAATACCAAGGCGAAGCCGATAAAGCGGCCGTCAATTTAAACCAAAGTCGACTGATTGCGCAGCAGACCGAACTCGGCATCCGCAACGATGTTATTAGTACGTTGGCGGCTTGGAACAGTGCCAGCAAAATAGTGCTGCGGTTCAGGGAGGGTTTGCTTGACGATGCCCTGACGGTCAGGGATAGCTCGGAACTGGCCTACAGCAAAGGTGCCACCAGTGTGTTGGACTTTATCGAAGCCCAGTGCAGTTATAAAAATGTAATGCGTGATTATTACGCGGCTGAGATTAACCGCGCCAATGCTTATTACGATTTGGAAAAATCGCTGGGGGTGGAGTTAGATGTCGATAAAGCGCCGGTCGCCCACAACAAGCAAAACCAGGCAAGCTTACAAAAGTAGCCGATTATCGGGCGTAGCACGCCCAAATCAAAGAATTAGGCTATGCAGATAATGGATGTGAATAAACAAATGCTTCATCAAAGAAAAAAATGGTTTTTATGCGGCTTGTTGCTAACGGCAATGTTAACGGCCTGCTCCGATTCGGCGGATAAAAGCCAGCCGGCTCCGCAACCACCCAAAGTGAAGGGCGAGGTGCATTTGGCACCGGACTCGCCGAAAAAAGCGTATGTCAAAACCGCCAGTTTAAGCTTGACTCAACACCCCTTGCTAGAGCCGTTGACCGGAAAAATAACCTATAACGAAAGTGTAACTTCACGGATTAGTTCGCCGGTCGCCGGTCGGGTTATTGGCACGCCGGCTGCCTTTGGTACTCAGGTTCAAGCCGGATCGGTATTACTGCAACTGGACAGTCCCGATGTCGCTGCTGCCGAATCGGATTACGTCAAGGCACAAGCGGGTTTAACGCTGGCCAGTCATGCCTTGTCTCGCCAGCAAGAGCTTTATGCCGGTAAAGCCGTTGCCCAAAAGGATCTGCAACTGGCGCAAAACGATTTTAATGACGCCCGCAGCGAGGTGCTGCGTACTCAGAATAGACTGAAAAACCTGCACATAAGCGCCGGGCAAAGCAATGGTCAATTTGCTTTGCGCTCGCCGATAGCGGGTGCGGTGGTTGAGCGTAACGTCAATCCGGGCATTGAAGTGCGACCCGATCGTGACGGACCTTTATTTGTAGTGTCCGACACTAAAAAACTAACGCTGTTAATGGCGGTTTTTGAAGTCAATCTGAGTAAAATAAAATTGGGGCAGAAATTATCGATTTCAGTCCCGGCTTATGGCAACGAGATTTTTCCTGCTACCGTGCAGTACATTGGTCAAGTGCTGGATGAGAAGACGCGTACCGTACAAGTGCGTTGCGATCTGACCAATACTGATGGCCGTTTATTACCCGGCATGTACGCGACCATCACCGTGGAAAGTAATCCTGACGATAAGGCTATCGTGATTCCGCTGACGGCTGTTTTTACCGAGGGTGATGCTGATTATGTATTTATTGCTATCGACGAAAATCACTACCAGCAACGCGCGGTTGAAATTGGTCTGCGACTTAAAGACAAAGCCGTTATAACTCAAGGCTTGCAACCTGATGAACGGGTGGTGACTGATGGCGCGTTAACGCTGCGTGCCGAAGAAGAAGTCGAAACCAGTAGCGACAAGCCTTAGACCGGCACAGGGAATATTGACATGATTGAACATCTAATTGCATTCTGCCTGCAACAGCGGCTCATGGTTATTGGCGCGACCTTGGCTATTGCCATTTCCGGCGTCATCGCCTTTGAAGAACTACCGGTACAGGCATTTCCCGATGTGCAAAACGTCTTTGTACAGGTTGTAACCCAATATCCGGGACAAGCGCCGGAAGAAGTTGAAAAGCTGATCTCATTGCCCATTGAGCGGGTAATGAACGGTTTACCGCACCTGATGAGTATGCGCTCGGTTTCTATCTTTGGCTTGTCGGTGGTGACTCTGACTTTTGATGACAGCGCGGAGGATTATTTCTCCAGGCAACAAGTGCTGGAACGCTTGCAAAATGCCGATATTCCCGGTGACAGCAAGCCGCAGTTGGGGCCGTTATCGACCGGTGTTGGCGAGATTTTACGCTATGTCGTCGATGCCAAAAACCTGCCGTTAATTGAGCAGCGTGCGCTGCAAGACTGGGTTATTGAGCCAAAGATTCGTTCGGTTCAGGGCGTTGCCGATGTCGTCTCTTACGGCGGCGGCGTTAAAGAATATAAAGTCACGGCCAAACCGGATCGCCTGAAAAATTACAATATTGATCTTCAGCAACTGTTCGATGCCATTGCCGCCAACAATAATAATACCGGTGGCGGCTATATTGAATATGGCGATGAAGCGTTGGTGGTGAGAAGTGTCGGCTTGTTGAAATCCGCCGGGGAAATCGGTGAGATCGTCATCACGACCTTTGATGGCGTGCCGGTGCGAATCAAGGATGTCGCCGAGATCAGTGTCGGGCCGCAACCGCGTACCGGTATTGTCGGCATGAATCAGCGCGATGATGTCGTCGAAGGCATTGTCTTGCTGATTAAAGGCCGCGATGCCGTTAATGTATTGGGTGGCGTTAAAGAGAAAATACAGGAACTTAACGATTTTGGTTTGCCGCCCGGCGTTAAAATTACCCCGATTTACGATCGCACCGAACTGGTCGGCCACACTGTGCATACGGTTGAGCATAACATGCTGGAAGGTGCGGCGCTGATCATGATTATCTTGCTGGTGTTTCTGCGCCGTTTTATGGCGGCGTTTCTGGTCACGCTCATTATTCCGTTATCTCTGTTGTTTGCTTTTATTCTGGTGGATCTGGGGGGGATTTCTGCCAACCTGATTTCGCTGGGTGCCATCGATTTTGGTATTATCGTTGACAGCGCCGTGGTCTTGGTTGAGGCCGTCATGGTGCAGGTGACTCTCGATTTGCATCGTAATATGGATATTCGCCATCTGCGACAAACCTTGCTGATTACGGCGACGGAAATGGGGCGACCGATTTTATTTTCAAAAGCCATTATCATCATCGCTTTTTTGCCTATTTTTACTTTCCAGCGGGTGGAGGCCAAAATTTTCGCGCCGATGGCTTATACCCTCAGTTTTGCACTGGTCGCTTCCATGCTGTTCAGTCTGACTTTTGTGCCGGCAATGCTGACTTATTTATTGGGTCCAAAAATGGCGGAAAGCCACAATCCGTTGGTTCATGCCATGGAGCATCATTACCGGCGGCTTTTGGAATGGGTGCTTAAACATGCGCGTACTGTATTTATGGCGGCCGTGGTTACGCTGGTATTGAGTTTTATGTCGGTACGTTTCATCGGTACCGAGTTTATGCCCAAGTTGGATGAAGGCAATATCTGGTTGACCATTACCTTGCCAACCCCGGTATCACTGACCACAGCCAAAGAATTTGAGCGCAAGGTTCGCGATAAACTGGAAACCTTTTCTGAAGCCAAAATGGTCTTGACTCAGTTGGGCCGTCCGGAAGATGGTACTGATCCCAAAGGTTTCAATAACCTTGAAGTGCTGATTGATCTTAATCCTAAAGATACCTGGCGTTATAAGAAAAAAGACGAGCTGGTGCAGGCGATGGATAAGGAACTGTCGATCTTTCCGGGTATTCTGACCAACTTTTCGCAGGTGATTCAAGATAACGTTGAAGAAGCCATTTCCGGTGTCAAAGGTGAAATTGCCATCAAAATATTCGGCAGCGATCTAAAAACCCTGCAAGACAGAGCCGATCAGGTGACTCATATTCTGGCCTCAATTCGGGGTGCGACCGATGTTGCCGCAGAACAGCAAGCCGGTTTGGCGCAGGTGATGGTGGATATCGACCGCGCCAAAGTGTCGCGTTACGGCATCAATGTGGCCGATGTCGAGCGTGTCATGGAAATCGGCATGGGCGGCAAGGCGGCCTCGAAGTTTTTGGAAGGCGAGCGGCGTTTTGCAGCAATTCAGAGCATCTCAAGCCACCCTAAAAAAACAATAGCTTACGATGTA
>JBAXTQ010000142.1:0-10463 GCA_037130115.1 Methylococcaceae bacterium | reverse complement strand
GATAAATCGCGTCTCTACGGTGACGATACCTGTATATTGCCGCCCATGTGTGGTTAATAGGCTATTCATTGCTCATAGTTTAAGGTGATTTCCGGAGAATATTTTACCCATTAAAAGTAGAATTTTCCCAATCAACCTATCCAATTCGGCTTTAGTTGCTTATAACGCCCAAAAAATTTAATATTGCCTGATGTCATTTCGGGCTTGGAAACCGGCTGGCAATCAGTTTATGATTAAGCCTCTTGCCAGGATTACTTGTTTTACATTGCCCGCTGTTGCAGATTGGTAATTAAAGCACCCTTTAACCAAGATCGACCGATAGTTCCTGAATAATACTCGCTGGAGTTACCTTATGAATTTTTCTACCCTTCCGACCCAACTTAATCTTGCGAGTCCAAAGCAATTGGAAGAGCTACAGCACATTAATCTGCAATTGGCCGCACTGGGTCATCCTACTTGCGAAGTTGAGGATGATCAGCAATATCTCAAGATTGCCAATAGCTTATTAAGAAACTATTCGCAGCAACGTCGCCTGCTGGCCAAGTACCGCTGTCCCGCTGATCAACGTATTCAGGATTTTCTTAACGCCTACTTGTCTGAAAATGGCGTGGACGCGTCCATTATGTTGCCTGGAGAGACTTTTGTACTGGAACATAAAGGCCTGGCCAGAGAGCTGTCATTGCCGTTTCAGCATAATGAATTTCATTCTGCCTATATTGATTCTTACCGGATGCGGCAAGGGGTTCTGCATAATCCACAAAATGACCGGCGCACCACGAAAGGCGTATTTCATATTGTCGCTGGCGGCCTTCCCGTGCCCGCCGATAAAAACGAAGTCCCCGTGGCGGCTTATGCAGAATTATTGCGTATTGCGCTGTCACCTCCAGACGATCTGTTATGCCTGCCTTTTACCAGCCGCCAGGAAAATTCTGCAAAACTCTGGCTATCGTTATTGCTCAGGCCGATTGTGGCACCTGAAATTGCCGGTTTGATCCCTAAAAAAACCATGGAAACCCGCTTCTTTGCCCCCGGTGGACTGGTTGCCAATCTGGATTTTGTAGAATCTATTTTTGGCAATGCGGGCGATCCCTTTTTACCTGATAACGATGCCGCACTGGATATTGATCAATGGACCGGTCATACCGGCTGCATCATTCTTGCGCCACATCTGGTGCAGTGTCGTAAAAAGGCCATCGGCCTGCCCCATTATAAAGACGCTACCGAGCGTCAGCGTAAAGAAGGTCTGTGCTGGCAACATGAGGATGAACTCTACAACGAGGGCAAACCGTTTAAACTGGTCTGTCGTAATATGCAAGGCGTGATTGTTACGCTGATTGCCGACAACTATTTTGGTTACAGCAAAAAAGAAATCAAATCCCAGATCAGTTATTCGGCCAACCTGTTTGGCGGCTGCGAAGAAGAGCATTCAGGTGGCGCACTGGCTTTTCCACGCGCTATTCTGGGGGAAATATTTTTGCCTCAGAGTGTTGATGTGAATGATCGCTATTCTTTCGACAAACTTTGTCAGTTGTTAGGCGCAACCATAGACGTTAAAAATGAAGGCTATGCCGTCGATAAAGAGCATCCCGGTATCATTTTTATTCCGGATACGGCAAAAATCAATATCCAGAAACTACAGATAAGCTGGCTAAATGATGGCCTTGTCTGCTCTATAAAACTGCTAATCAATCATACTTATGTTTATTCAAGTGGTTTTAGAGTCCACATGGAGCGCCATCCCAATGCGCCCAGTTGGCGACTGATTGGTACTTATCCGGAAGGTACTTTCTGCCACAAACCCAGTACCGTATCAGGGGGTGGCAAGTCTGAAATTTCCAAATCAATTGCCGGAGCCATCATTTCCGGTGCTGTTTTTGTCGATCATTTTGATAAAGACATGGACAGGGTGGCCGAGATTTTTGAGTATGATTATTCCGGCCGGTTTCGGAATCAAGCGCGTAATGGCAGTGACAAACGCCGACTGCTTAGCAATAAACGCACGCTAGGTTCGACTATCAAGCTGCTGACACCGTCCATCACCGAGTATTCTCATGATTATAATCATTGGCTAAAGCAAATTCCCCAGCATATTTGGGCAATGGTGCTGATGATAAAACGTTTTTACAAAGCGGAATGGGGACAAAACTGGCGAGAGCATTTTTCCGTCGACCTGGTCAATGGTTATCCAGGTAACGAATTAAAATTTCATGGTCGCAAACTGATTGCCAGCTATCTGCGGGTCGGTTTTGATGCTCACGGTGCCTGGCGTGTTTTTAAATTAAGACAGGACTTTATAGCATCGGCTAAAGTACAACTGGAAGATGACATAACCGCGTCCATTGTCGTACCCGCCTCTGCCCTTACCGGACTTAACCCCGACTATAAAAACCCTAGCGTTAAATTGGTCGATAACTGCGAACACAGTTTTTTTCAGCGTCCTGATGATGCCGTCCACCGGGGCAGCGATTTACAGACAGAACTGGATTTGTCGGGTACTGATAATTTTATTTCCAACTTTGAGCCGTTAACGCCAAAAGATGCCCGCGAACTCATGGAAGACGTCATTCACTTTGACGAATTCAGCAAGCCGATGCGGGATGTCATTAGTCAGGCAGCACAAGGCCGGGAAGGTGAATATTTTGTCTCGTCAGCCCATCCGCGTTTGGTCGATGGCAAGCCCAGCTTAAATGTGCGTTATCTGCAACTTCGCCCGGATATTGTTAACCCGGTCATGCGCTATCTTTCAGAACTGTCAACACGCCTGGCACGCGGAATCAGTGCCGATCAAGCCGTTCATTTTCCGGTTAATGCCGTGTTACCCGGACGCCGGAATAATCCACGGGATAGTGCCGCCGGAATCAGGCCGCTGGCTATTTATAATCCTATCCATTATCAAGAACTTCCAGAATTGTTTATGGATTTTATTTGCAGTCTGACCGGAAAATCACCATCAACGACGGGTGCCGGTTCCGAAGGGGCGCTAACCAAAGGCCCGTTTAATGCCTTGTCTACCACGGCTGATCTTAATACCGCGCTGGTCTCTTATATCTTGTGCGGCTATGCCGGTTATTCCACGGCGGCGGGTTATATTGGTTGTCAACGCAAAATAGATCATGATATTAGTCTGTTGATTCCGGAAATATGGTCACGCTTACCTGTAAATCACCGCGACCCGCAGTATCTTATTAAGCAGGGGCAACTCGAAAAACTGGATGATTTTGAATATCAGGGCAAGACGGTCTATGCCAGTCGATTGGGTTATCGCATCACCGAACGCTTTGTACATACCAATTTTGGTAAAGTATTCGATTATCCGACGGCCGTATTTGATGAAGCCATGCTCAAGCCGGAAACGCAGGATATGGACAGTTTTGTTGATGGTGTCAACAATGTTTATGAAGCCCAGCAACGGGTTGCCAGGCTCTATTTTCAGGATGGTTCAATCCATGATGCGTGTCCGCCGCTAAAAGCCCTGCTCCATATTATGGCCAACGGTCACTATGAAGGTAAAACCATCACTGATCCCGCCATTCGTTTTATGTTCACTCACGACTACTTAATGCAAAGTGACTGGTATCAAGAGCGGCTCAAAATTAAACAGCAAAGAGATGGTAAGCTTTGGCAACAACACCGCGACTATATTTTGCAACAACTCAGTGAAACCGAACCGACTGATTCATTGCATCAGACATTGATTGACAAGCTTGCCGCGACTGAGCGAATGCTGGCCGAGACCACTCATCCGTCTTATCTTGAGAACCTGCAAGGGACATTAGGTGCCGACTGGGTGCATCGCCAGGATGGTTAAGCCCGTCTGGTAAAATCTCCCCTAACCCCTCTTTTTCAAAGAGGGGGACTGATTTTACCAATGGGTAGCTCTGTTGTGGGAGCGACGCCTTCGTCGCGATTAGAAATGTTAGTCGCGACGTGGGCGTCGCTCCCACAAAGCCCAAACAGGCGTAACGGGTCACTCCTAAAACCTTATTTTTTCATTATCTTATAAATGCAATGTTCACCGGTATTGTTTACCGTTGTAGCCATTACTTCATAATCAAAACCAAAATCCCGGCAAATCATTTTGGGATCATGCTCGATACCGACAAACTCGGAATACGGGATATAAATTCTGGTTTCGGCATCACAAAAAGCAGTCACTTGAGTAAAAAACCGTTGTAATATTTGACGTCCGCCGTCTTCGTTTAAACCAAAATCACCGTTGGAAGGATAATAGTTAAAGTTAAATACGATAATATCAAATGTTGTTAAGGGCACGTCATTAAACAAATCGCTATGTATAAAATCAATCGGTGCCAATGAAGGGTTAAGCTTGATATTTTCAGTCGCACACTTGACGGCATCGATATTAAAATCGACTCCCAACACCGTTTTACAACCTATCTTTTTTAATAAAGACGCAAAATAGCCACTGCCACAACCCATATCCAAGCCCATGTCGGCCGGCTTTTGCTGAAGTATAAAATGTCCAAAAAATGAACTGGTGATACCAAAGTCGGAGGGAAATACATTTTTTGCAATAGTCAGGGTTATACCATCCAACTCGGTAAGATAGGGCTGTCTATCCAAATAATAAGATAACTCCTCTTCTCTTTTTGCAATACTCATCACTTGATTAGTCATAATAACTCGGGGTTTTATATTAAAAAGATTGACGCTGAAAACAGGTCAACAAGTCAGTTTTTCTGCAAATCGGTTAGTCGCAGAAACCAGCGCGTCGACCATTTCCGCACCTTGGGCAATGTGTCCGGCATTGGGCAATACGATATAGTCGGCATGTGGCAACGCCTGATGCAGCTTCATCCCCGCTTCCAGGGGACAAACCAAATCCTGCCGTCCATGAATGATAAGGGTTGGAATGTTTTGTAAAATGGGGCAGTTTTCCAGAATCTGGTTTTCCTTAATAAAGTAAGCGTGCTTGGCATAATGTAATTCCATGCGCACTTGTTTAACCATTTTATCCGTTACGTGCTCGCCGGGGCGGTCGGGTTTATAATCGTTACCTAAAGCAACCTGTCCACCCCACGCCATCCATTCCTTGGCGACCCGTCTTTTGGCCACCTCATCGTTGCCCCATAACGCGTCACAGAGACCTTGCACCAAATCTTCCCTTGCGTGTTCCGGAATGCTTTCAAGCAACCGTTGCCATTGTTCCGGATAAATCAGATTGGCACCGGTCTTTGCAAACCACTCCAAATCTTGTTGCCGAACCAAAAATACCGCACGAATAATCATGCCGATGACGTTGTCTGGATGCTGCTGGGCATATAGCAATGCCAGTGCAGCGCCCCAAGAACCACCAAACACCAGCCATTGTTCTATGCCTAATTGCTGCCGGATACGCTCCATATCATCAACCAAATCCTGCGTGGTATTGTTCTCCAGCTCACCAAAAGGCAAAGACAAGCCACAACCGCGCTGATCAAAAAGAATAATACGGTAATGTTCTGGATTAAAGAATCGTCGATGATCGGGCTTGGTTCCTGAACACGGTCCGCCGTGTAAAAAAACCACGGGGATGCCGTCAGGATTACCGCTTTGCTCTACATAAACAGAATGCTTGCTGCCCGTTTCAAGAAAAAAGGTGTGATAGGGGGGTATTTCAGGGTACAGGATTTTCATTGTTTAAACAGGCTTAAATGCTTTTATTGAAAGGTCTTTCAAAACTTGATAGTGCTTTACGTTGCCTGTAAAAATATCAAGTCCATTAGCCACAGCGGTTGCACTAATTAAAGCATCAGCCAGTTGCATTGAATGACTTAAATAATGGTGCTCAACATAAAACAGGGCTTTGGCTGAAATATCTTCGGAAATATACAGTACGGTTGCATTCCAGAGCCTTAACGCCCGCCTTAGGGCAATAAGCTCCTGCTTATTTCTCATCCCCTGAACCAGCTCAATATAAGTCACCACCGAAATAAAAAAACCTGATAATGCTTCTATTTCCTGCCGTGCATTGTTGTTGCCTTTTAAATACCAGATCAGCACATCCGTATCAACAAGCATCAAACCCCCTGCCTTTTCTCAAGCTCTGCACATACTCTTCTACAGATTCAATATCCATACGATCCGCCCATATCCCGAACAATTCATCCCTTTTATCCAAAACATCAGCTGGCTTAGCCGTTTTTTCATAAGGCACAAGCCGGGCGCAAGGTTTGCCTCTGAAGGTAATCACAACATCTTCTCCCCTGCTTACAGCATCAAGCAGCCGCTTTGAATGAACTCTAAGATCTTTTGCGGTTGCTTTCATAGTAACATCTCACGTTAAGTTATCCCTGCGAAGTATGAACTTAATAACGTTAGACGTCAATTTACCCAAACCAAGGCAACTCGCAACAAATAACACCCGCCAAGTTTCTCAGCACTACTGTTTATCTTAGTAGGGTGTGCGTCGCGCACCACAACCATGCAAGAGTAGAAACCCAATAGAAAATAATAAAGATTTTGGTGCAAATAAAACCGTTTAGTGGATGCGATTTTAGGTGCGCGATGCGCACCACTATTCGGAAGATAACTCGCCAAGGCGCGATAATAATTTCTCTATGGTTTGAAAAACCTGGGCTTGTTCATGCGTATTTCCTTTTCTGATGTCCTCTTCTCCAAGAGACAGCAAGTTAAGCAAGCCAATGGTGTTCCTCATATTTTCGTAACTCTCGGTATCTTGCGAAATTTTCATATATCACCCATTCACCCTTCATAGTGGTATCGACAGGCAATGATGGTCAAGTGCTCATCATTCACGGCATAAACCAGTCGGTTTGCTTCGTCAATGCGTCTTGACCAAAAACCTGACAAGTTTTCTCTTAGTGCTTCCGGCTTGCCCATGCCATCAAACGGTGCCCTTTTCGTGTCAGCAATTAACGTGTTGATGCGTTTTAAAGTTTTTTTATCTTGTCCTTGCCAGTATAAATAGTCAGCCCAAGCTGCATCCGTCCAGGCCAACTTTCTAGTCATCCATCATATCCCGCTCTTTGCTGTTGCCTGTTTTATATTGCTCAATAGACTTGGCAAGATGCGCTGCATTCGCAGGTGATTTTAGTAAATGCACGGTTTCCATTAAACTGGTGTAATAATCCATGGACATAATAACCGCATTCTCGGCATCGCGGCGGGTAATTACCGTACAATCGGCATCATTAACGACCCCGTCAAGCACAGATTTCAAGCTGCTTCTTGCCTGGGTAAAGGAAATAATACGCATCACACACCTCTTGTGTACTTAAAGTGGTACAAGTCTAATGCAAAAAGATTCAATGCTCAAATAATACTTTGCCTTTTGCCGGATCATAATTTTTAAGCAAAAAAAAAGGAGGGGTTTGAAGCCCTCCCTTTTTTATCGGATTTGTTTTTAAGCGAGGTGCTTAGAAACCAATACCAAGGTAACCACCGGTTGTTAAGCCATTTACACTCACACCATCAACGCCACCAGGTGCATAGTGATAACGGAAGTCAGCACCTACATAAAGACTCTTCCAGACTTTATAATCAGCACCAAGACCAAATTGCATCGCTGGAGTTAATACGGTAATTGCATCAGATGGAGGACTAATAACATCTAATTCAAAACCAACAGGAATCAACCAAGGTCTGAAAGCTTTACCTTTCATAAATTTGATTTTTGGTGAAGCAGATAAACTCAACTGATTGACACTTGCTGATTGAGTATTTAGAGCTAATGTAGGAAAAGCTCCTGGAGATAAGCCATTTGGTTTATTATTAGCAAATTCTTTATAGTCAAACATCAGTTCAGCCAATACTTCAGTGTTATCCATCAAACCCCAAAGATTATCATCTAAGCTGAAGTCAAAGCCGGCACCGAAATAATAGCCGTCTTTATCAGTAATAGGCCCAACTAACTCGCCATTAGCGTTTAAAGGTGCAGCTGATGGATCCAGTGTGCCGCCTCTTTGGGTATTATTATGAGCATAACCACCACGGAAGAACATCATATTGTCTTTGCTTTTCGCTTTAACCGGCTCAGATTTAACAGACGCCATCCACGCATCCAGTTCCTGAACTTTTTGTGTATCGGCGGCTGCAACTGGCGCAGTCGTGCCGATTTGCGCTCTTAAGCTGGCGATTTCATCCTGCATGGCTCTTAATTGAGCTTCCAGTACTTCTGCTTTGTTGTTTGCAGCTTCTGCCAAACGTTCTGCACTGACTTGGTGAGCATGTGGTTTGGCATTTTTGTGTGCAAGGACTGGTTGAGAAACCAACGCGCCTGTCATAGTTATTGTTGCCAAAGCGATACCTAGGCATATTTTATTCTTTTTAATTTTCATTGATTCCCCCTCATGGGTTGTTAATTTACAAAGATTTGTTGTAATACAACAAATCTGATTTCACGGGGAGATGATAGCAGTAAATTAATTTCCATACAAGCATTATAGCTATTATTTTATTATCAATTAACCTTTAATAATCAACAAGTAACAATCTATTCTTAATTTTACTTATATAGATGTCCGTAAAAAACAACAAAAAACAAGCCATAATCCAACTTACAACACTGTTAAAATGGTAACTATTCAGTCCCCCTCTTTGAAAAAGAGGGGTTAGGGGAGATTTTATTAGATAAATCCCCCTCGGCCCCCTCGCTTTACTCTCCCCCTTTTTCAAAGGGGGAGGTGAATACTTACTTAAAATGCATTACTGGCATTGAGCGATAAAGAAGAATGATTATTTATATCAGTGTATTCTCTGTGCTTGCTGTAGCAAAAAGTAATGCTGCCGGTGATTTCGCCAGCCTTAATTTAAAGCATTTCACCACGAAGACACGAAGAAAAATCGGCATCCTTCATAGAAGCCCAAAAGTAGTTGACACTTTTTTTATCACAAAAATGCTAATAATCTTTGTAGGTCGGGTTAGGCGCTAGCCGTAACCCGACACAGATAGTACGATTTGTCGGGTTACGCTGTCGCTAACCCGACCTACGCGTCGAATATTTGCAAAAAGTGTAAACCGAGGAATGAAGGATGCCGAAAAACCAAGCTAAAAACTTCGTGTTCTTCGTGTCTTCGTGGTGTAATTAATCTATTTACATTCCGATTTCGGTCATTCACAAGCCACTATTTTTGTTTTGAAGCATTTACCATAATCTATGGCAACACAGTCATTTGGCTTTAACCCTTACTCACATCCATGATTAAAACCCCAGACATTACCATTATTGGCGGCGGCGTTATCGGCCTGCTGACTGCCAGAGAATTTATTAATGCCGGCGCTACGGTGACGGTTATCGAAAAAAATCGCTTGGGACAGGAATCATCCTGGGCCGGTGGCGGTATTTTGCTGCCGCTTTATCCCTGGCGACAAGCGGACGCGATTACGCGCCTGACCTTACAAAGTTTGTCTTTGTATCCCACGTTAGCCGCGCAACTGATTAGCGATACCCAAAAAGACCCGGAATGGACGCCCTGCGGTTTACTGATCACTAAAAATCCTGACATTACTGCGGCACTTGACTGGTGTAATGCCAACCACATCGCCTTTGAAACGCCGAGTACGGACTTTTTTAACGATCTGGTGACCACGCCGGATAATCCGCTTTGGTTATCGGGGATTGCCCAAGCCCGTAATCCCCGACTGGTTAAATCATTAATACAGGATCTGATTAACAAGGGCGTATCGTTAATAGAACATTGCGAGTTAACCGGCATTACCTTGACACAAAACCGGATTACCGACATCAACACCACAACAGGCTCGCTGCCGGTTAACCAGTTAATCATTTCTGCCGGTGCCTGGACGGGCCAATTATTTCAAACGCTATTTCCTGAAATGCTGGATAATGCCCCGAAAATTGCCCCCGTTAAAGGCCAAATGTTGTTATTTGACGGCACGCCGGATCTGTTGCGCACGATGGTGCTGGACGGAGATCAATACCTGATTCCTCGCCGTGACGGAAAAATACTTGCAGGCAGTACGGTAGAGCAGGATAATTTTAATAAAAATACCACAATAGACGCCAAAGACCGGCTGACGGAGTTTGCTTTAACGTTAATGCCGGCTCTTAAAAATGCCCCGCTGATTCATCATTGGGCAGGCTTAAGACCCGGCACTGAACATGGCATACCGTATATCGACAAACATTCTGAAATAACTAACTTAAGTATCAATGCCGGCCACTTTAGAAATGGCTTGGTCATGGGCCCCGCCTCTGCGCAACTGATAGTCGACCTGATTTTAAATCGCCCCACAGCCGTAGCCCCTGAGCCTTATAAATTAAGTAGATTGATTGATTGATTGATTGATTTATTTATTCACCACGAAGACACGAAGAGCACGAAGAAGAACCAAGTCAAAACTTCGTGCTCTTCGTGGTGAAATACTTTAAATTGAAGCATACCAGACCACGCCACAAAAACACGAAATCTTTACCTCTTGGGCTTTCTTCGTGTTCTTCGTGTCTTCGTGGTGAAATGCTTTAAATTAAATGCTTTAA
>JBAXTQ010000141.1:0-10510 GCA_037130115.1 Methylococcaceae bacterium | reverse complement strand
TCACGTAACTTGCTGATCAGGTGCAACAGAAATAACAACGAGCCGTCCGAGACCCGTGGCAAGCCGGGGCCAAAGCGGCCATCAAAACCTTTTAGGGTATTTTCATTTTTAATATCGGATTCAATCTTTTTCCAGTCCACGCCAAACGGTGGATTGGATAGCATGTAATCAAATTTATCGGCATACAGTTGATCGTTTGATAAGGTGTTACCGAGTTTAATGTTTTTGACTTCTTGCCCTTTAATCAGCATATCCGCTTTGCAAATAGCATAACTCTCGGGGTTGAGTTCTTGCCCAAAGCCGCGCATAACCGCTTGCGGATTGAGTTCATGCACATATTCCATGCCCGACGATAAAAAGCCGCCAGTGCCCGCAGTCGGATCATAGATGGTGCGAATAATACCTGGTTTGGTCAGCGCGTCATCATCCTCCATAAACACCAGTGCGGTCGTCAGACGCACAATGTCACGCGGCGTAAAGTGCTCACCGGCAGTTTCATTTGAGCTTTCAGCAAAGCGGCGGATCAGTTCTTCAAACACCAAACCCATATCATGATTGGAAATGGCCTTCGGACTTAAATCGGTTTGCCGAACCTTTTGGACAATTTTGTACAGCAGGTTGGCATCATTAAGCTGACCGATAAATTCAGAAAATTTAAAGTGTTCAAAAATCTCACGGGCATCTTTGGAAAATCCCTGAATATAAGCTTCCAGATTGGCGGCAATACCGGCTTCACCCAGCTTGGAAAGATCCATTTTTGAGATATTAAAAAACGACAAACCACCGGTAGCCCTTAACAGCAACTTTTCCTGGGCTTCTTCCGGCAGGTTCATGGCTTGTACTTTTTCAACCTGAGCCAATACCGCGTCTTTGCTATCCTCCAATACCCCTTCAAGACGGCGTAACAAGGTAAACGGCAGAATAATACGACCGTACTGGCTTTGTTTAAAATCGCCACGCAGTAAGTCGGCTAACGACCAGATAAAAGCGGCAAGATTATTGGTATTTTGTGTCATGGTTGTGTTGCTTATACTCAAGGGTGAATGGCTACCGGTTTTTTGAAAACCCATTTTACTTCATCAATAAGCCGTCAGTTGAATAAATGTAAGGTTTGGTTTGTCGGCTTTTACAGCCAGGCAGGATAGACACATCTTTTCGTGTCTTTCCACATTGACATATAATGCTTCTGTGCGTTGAATGTTAAATTACGCGCTAGTTTCATGCGGCAATCACTTCATCACGAACAAAATGGTGTTTTATCGGAGTACAACCCTAGGTTTGTACTCCATTTTTTAAATGCGCAGATTGGGTTAGCAATAGCGTAACCCGAACAGAGTGCCTACTAACTGACCAATATACAGAGGGTTTCGCCACCTTGAAAATCTAATGGGCAATCCTTATAAATAACAAAACAACCTTAAAGAGCCAGTAGCAATGACAACCACCACGCCTTACAGCCTCATCGGCGGCGAACCAGCCATCGTCAATTTAGTTGACCGGTTTTACTTTTATATGGATACCCTGCCCGAGGCACAAGGCATACGCGCCATGCACCAAGCCAATCTTGACTCCGCCAATGCCAAATTATTCAAGTTTCTATCCGGCTGGCTGGGCGGCCCCAATTTGTTTATCGAAGAATTCGGCCACCCGATGCTGCGTGCCCGCCATTTGCCGTTCGCAATTGGCGAGTCGGAACGTGATCAGTGGATGCTGTGCATGAATAAAGCACTGGCGGAAATGTCCCTGGATTCGCAACTGAAAACCACTCTACACAATGCTTTGCAGCAACTGGCAACGCACATGATTAATAAAGAGTCGGTGATGGCATCCCATTGACTAATTGGTTGAAATTTGAAACTTGAACGTTCTCATACCTTCATCGCAAGTATTGAGTCCCCCTCTTTGAAAAAGAGGGGTTAGGGGAGATTTTATTAGATAAATCCCCCTCAATCCCCCTTTTTCAAAGGGGGAGGTGAATAATTATCTTCATCACTATTAAGCAAGATTACCATGAACTGCGTACAATTGTAGCCAGTTGTACTCATTAACAAACAGGATAAAAAATGACTGAAGACCAACCCATCAACAAAGTGACCTACTGGCAACCTTCGGCAGGCGACACCATCGAGGGTATCATTCAAGGCAGCGGTGCTGCCAAGGATTTACTCTATGACGAACACAAAACCCTATTTTTACAGGAGGATAACGATGCGATTGTCGGTGTTGACCTAAATCGCTATTTGATACACAGCTTGAAACAACATAACGCCGCCTTGGGAGATTTAGTCACTGTGACTTTTCACGGCAAAGAGCAGAAAAATAGCGGACGTTCTTTTAATCGCTACACCTTGTTAGTGGATAAGCTTGCCGGTTCGGTATAAAAAGCCCCGCTGTTAAGCCATTCATGGCTCGACAAGGCTCTCCTGAGCCCAGACGAAAGGCTCGCCAGTACGCCACGACTGTCGGGTTTAGGGACGCTTAAAATCATGGCTGACGGGCAACGGTGAGTCGTTGGCAGACGACCGGAAATCTAAATGTCGTTGATTTCCAGCGTCCGCTTTATCTATACAGAAACCACGTTAAAAAGCCCGAACAGCACGCACACTAAGCCGACTGTGTTTGTTGTAACGATCCTGATCGCCATTGCCGAAGCCTTGAATCCACGCGCTGTTGCTATCGAGTTCCGTTAAGCTCCAATAATCGTCTTTGGCAAAAGCGCCCACACTGTTTTTGTGTTCGTAAAGCACTTTTAACTCGGTCTTTGTCGGTAAATGCCAGCCGTCGCCATAAGCGCCGGCCGCGATAACGGCTTCATTCCAACTGAGCAAACTGGTTTCATCGGTGGCTTTGGCTTCCAAACCATGTACGCCGGAACTGTCGACATAATAGATGGTGCCGCCATAAGGCCCTTTTTCTCCCACAACAGGCACGCTGTTTGCCGAGCAGACACCCATACTTACCAGCGTTCCCGTAACCAGGCAAGCCATTGCCGCCATTTGTTTAAATCCACTCATTGCTCTATCCACAGGGTTGGCCTTGTTTAGTATAAGGCATAAAAAAATTGGCATCCCGTTTGGGACGATTCGTGTGCGCTATTACGGTGTACCTTAACGACACCAATTTTCATGGTTTTTAGTGTGTCCTGTCAACGCAATTCAGGCATTATCAACACGTAACCTCTGGCAAGTCTGCCCGGCGTGTGGTGTAATGCGATTAAACCGGTTCCCGGCTGGTCATCGAGGCGGTTCTCCCCGTTCTTCTGTGAACCAAAATAATAAGTTTGTCGGACGTTTGGGGTTGAAGTATTGCTTATGCCCACAAGACTTGATATAAAACACTCAACTTTTAAACAAATAGGTTGGTTAAAAATGAAAAATTATGAAATTGTAGACATTGAATTGCACATAGGCGGTGAAGATTACGAGATTGGCTTGGAAGGTTTTTATATTGAAGCCATGATTAAAGCAGGTCACGCGGACATTGAAGCCTTTTTACAGTCCAAAATAGAATCCCAAGGCGGTTGGCTTAAAGATGTGCCTATTGTTAACCAAGCCCGTTGTGCGATTGTTCAAACATTGGCTGAACGTTAAGTGTACAAATTAATATGACAATAAAATGGTAAAAGACAAGACCGACATCATATAGAGCCATGTAGAAGTAAAGCGACATTCGACCACCCTCACCCCAGCCCTCTCCCGGAGGGAGAGGGAGCTTTATGTTGCTTTACTTCTAAGCCACTCTATAGGTTCCCTATAATTGTGATATAAAATTCAATATTTCCAACCTATTGGGTATTGGTAACCTAATTGATTTTGCCAGGAGGCGCTATTGAAACAATCCTTTTATGACCTGAATTATTCTGATTTGGAAATGGTTGTAAATCAGAATAATTTAAACCACTCAGCAGCGGCCGTTCTTTTTAATTGGCATTATAAGAAAAAAGAAAGTGCTCAATGCGTTGATAAAATTGCCAAATGCTCATTGGCCTTCTTTGAAAATAATTTCGACTTTTCTCTACCCGAAATCGATACGGTTCATGAGTCAAAAAACGATCGAACCGTAAAATTTCTTTTTAAGCTTAAAGACGATCACAAAATTGAAACCGTCCTTATTCCGTTTCATAATAAATATTCTATTTGCCTTTCATCGCAGGTTGGCTGTGCAATGAATTGTTCTTTTTGTTTTACCGGAAAACAAGGACTTAAAAGAAATCTGACTACCAGTGAAATTGTTGGCCAGTTTATACAGGCTTGGCGGTGGTTAGCGACAAACAGGCCGGGAGAAGAGAGAATTTTAAATATAGTTTTTATGGGGCAAGGCGAACCTTTACATAATTTTGATGCCGTCAAAAAAGCCTGCGAAATATTTTTATCAAAACACGGAACTTCAATTGGTGTTCAAAAAATTACTATTTCAACGGCGGGTTATATTCCCGGACTTAAAAGATGGAGCCAGGAAATTCCTGGAGTGAACCTTGCGTTATCTCTTCATTCGCCCTTTGAAGAAAAGAGGAATGAGCTTATTCCCATTAATAAAAAATATCCGCTAGATGACGTGTTGGCCACTATTGACGAGATACCTTTAAATAAAAAACAGTTTATTACTTATGAATATATTCTGATAAAAGATTTTAATGATTCTCCCGATGATGCTAAAAAATTGGGAACGATACTGGCAGGTAAAAGTGCTTATATCAACTTGATTCCTTTTAACTCGTTCCCGGGATCACATTACCAGCGTCCGGATTTGGATAAAATTGAACAGTTTAAAGAAGTTTTAGATACTTTTAAAATTCCTACTTTAATAAGAAGTGCCAAAGGCGATGATGTATTGGCCGCCTGTGGACAACTTAATTCCAAAAATTAAATCTTGCCATTCGCTCTTCGCAATACGACTATCCTGATTTTGTCAGTAGACAATAAACGTCATCCAATCCGAGGCTGTTTGACACGTTGGCAACGGCGCTGAAGAATGCCCAATATCAATTTTTACCCCACTTATGGATAAGTGGGGTAATTCTGTTCGAAATTAATTATTTGGAAATAAAAATCAAATTTTTTCATCGCCTGCCGATAAATTATCGTATCAGTAATCTAAAAGCGAGGAACTAATAATGGTCGATTCAATCTCGGGCGCAGCAAATGTTTACATAGCCCTTCAACAACAACAAACTTCTCAACAAATTAGTATAGCGGTTCTCGTTAAGGCAAAAGACATACAGGAACAACAAGGGCAGGCAGCCTTGCAATTATTGGCGTCCACAAAAGCCCCTCAGGGCATTGATATTCATGTCTAATCTGGAGAATCATCCAATTTATTGAGCTTCCGCAAGGATTATTGCCCTTTGGTGAGAAACTCTTGCGGACGCCTTATTTATTTAGGGAAAAATACGATGGAAACCAATTACTTATGTTGCGAAGGCGATTTCGACAATCTTACCGTAAAGCACTGTGCAGAAAACTCACAAGCCGCAATCGCCTATCTCGAAACCCACGGCGGCGGCATATTTTACAATACCGAAAAGCAGTTCAAGATGTGGGTCGGGGAATTAAAAGTCCTATATGTTGGTGCCGATTGAAAATTGGCCCGATTTTAGGGTGTGGTACGTACTACATTCTAGCGGATTAGTCGACCAGACTGAGATAGTTTTTAACTCCTTTTTTGACTGTGTTGGTGTTTTATAAATAAAAAAAGACCTGACCAGAAAAAATTACCACTTTACCCCTCCCCCTATTAATTCAATATCGACGTGCCTTTGATCTGCACATAAACCGCCTTGCCAATTTGTAACTTAAGCAGCAGTGCCGATTTGCGGGTAATGTGCGCCAACAGCGATTGAGTACCCACCTGTAAACGCACCACACTCTGCCCTCCCCGATCATCAGAGAGACCGGTGATGGTGGCCGGCAGTACATTAAGAATACTGGTGGCGACGGGGGCTTCAAGGGCAATACTGACATCGCGGGCGTAAATCTGCACCCGTAACGAGGTGCCAAGCGCCGCCTCAATCATGGGCAGGCTCAGTGTGCCGCCGTCAAAAGCAACACGAGTGAGATGGTAGCCGGTTTCATGTTCGATAAGGGTGACCGGCCACACTGCGGAGGCGTCCCGATCTTGCGCAAGCGGAACGTCGAGTCGACTCAGCGTTTCTGACAAAGGCCCTGATGCCAGTGCTTTACCGCCCTCAAGAATCACCAGCGTGTCCGCCAATTGGGCAACCTCTTGTTGAGAGTGGGTAACATACAAAACCGGAATATTTAACGTTTGATGCAGGCGAGTTAAAAACGGCAGGATTTCCTGTTTGCGCTTAAAATCCAGTGCTGCCAGCGGCTCATCCATCAGCAATATTTCCGGATTAAGTGCCAGCGCACGAGCAATGGCAACTCGCTGTCGTTCGCCACCCGACAATCTATCCGGCATGCGCTTGAGTAAATGCTCAATACCCAGCAATTCCAGGATGTATTGAAGATCAATAGCGTCCGGTTTTTGGGCTATTCGCTTCAAACCAAAGTGTAAATTTCCTGCTACCGTCAAATGTGGAAACAAATTGGCTTCCTGAAACACGTAACCCAAGGCGCGTTTATGGGTAGGTAAAAACAGGTTTTTCTCACTGTCCTGCCAGACGTTGCCGTTGATTTCCAGAAAACCTTGCTGGGCGTGTTGCAGACCGGCAATGCAGCGCAATATCGAAGTTTTACCCGAACCGGAATGACCGAACAACACGGTAATGCCGGTGCCGGGAAGGTGTAAGTCGACATCCAAGATAAAGTCGCCGTAGTTGAGTTGGAAGCGTGCAGTGATCGGTTGCGTCATTTCAGCGGATGGGTAACAGGTTGAGTTTTCAACACGGTATAAAGTGCCAACAGTACGGCAAAGGAGAACGCCAGCAAGCAACCTGCCAGCCAGTGGGCTTCGTTGTATTCCAACGCTTCGACATGATTGTAAATTTGCACCGATACCACGCGGGTTTTGTCGGGAATATTGCCGCCAATCATCAGCACCACGCCAAACTCGCCGACGGTATGGGTAAAACCTAAAATAGTGGCGGTCAAGAATCCGGGTTTCGCCAGCGGGACAACCACGCTAAAAAACGTATCCAAAGGACTGGCACGCAAGGTTGCCGCCGCTTCCAGCGACTGCTCACCGATGCCGGTAAACGCCGCCTGCAAAGGTTGTACAACAAACGGCATGGAATACAATACCGAGGCCACCACCAAACCGGCAAAGGTAAACGGCAACGTCCCCAAACCCAACCAAGCGGTCAATTGACCGATAGTACCGGCAGGGCCCATTAACACCAACAAATAAAAACCCAATACCGTTGGCGGCAGTACCAGCGGCAACGATACGATGGCATTGACTAGGCCTTTCCAGCCGGAATGCGTCCGCGCCAACCACCAAGCCAGCGGCGTACCCAGCAACAGCATTAAAAAAGTCGCTAAACTGGCGACTTTAAAAGTTAAAAAAAGCGTATCGAGATCGGCAGAAGTTAGCATAGGCGGCTCTTTATATTTCAACTTAAAGATATTAATTCACCACGAAGACACGAAGTTCACGAAGAAAAACCAAAGCAAAACCTTCGTGTTCTTCGTGTCTTCGTGGTGATTGTTTTCAGCTTAAAGTAACGTCAGTTATTATTGGGGTAAATCGTAACCGTATTTTTTGATAATAGCCAATGCCGGTGCGGATTTTAAAAAATTTAGCAAGGCAGGTGCTGCGGGATTTTCAGCGCCTTTCTTCATTAAAACTGCACCTTGGCGAATGGGTGCATGCTCATTTTCGGGAATAATCCAACCTGAACCTGTCCCAATTTTACCGTTTTCAATCACTTGCGATAAGGCGACAAAGCCCAATTCAGCGTTAGCGGTACTGATGAATTGATACGTTTGCGCAATGTTTTCACCCTGAACAAACAAGGGTTGTAATTTATCGAACAGCCCCTGCTTTTTTAACACTTCCACGGCTGCTGCTCCGTAAGGTGCCAATTTTGGATCAGCCAAGGCCAGATGTTTAAAGCCGCCGGTGGTCAAAATTTTACCTTCGTTATCGACATAGCCTGGGGTTGCCGACCACAAAACCAGTCTGCCCAGCGCGTAGATGAAACGGGTATTCGGGACAGTCAATCCGTCTTGTTCCAGTTTTTGGGGTCCTTTTTCATCAGCCGACAACAGCACTTCAAAAGGGCCGCCATTTTCCAATTGCGAAACAAATTTACCCGATGAACCAAATGATAAGTGGGCGCTGTGTCCGGTCGCCTTTTCAAATTCGGCGGCAATTTCCGTCATCGGTTTGCTGAAGTTGGCAGCGACAGCGACTAACGTGGCGGCACCCCGGCTTGTTTGGCCGACCAGCAGCAACATTGACAGGATGACTGCGCGGGAAAAAGTACTGAGTAACATGATCTATCTCCAAAGTAATAAAAAAAGGGGATTGGCAGGCATTGCCAATCTAAGTTACCGCACCGCTTCATAAATTGTGCTTAAAATCTCAGCATGCTTTCTACATAAACATAATCGACATCGACAGGCACTGGAGCTTTCGGCGCATTTTCGGCGAATGATCCTTTAAATAAATGGGTATAGCCGGTTTCAAAATTCAGGCTGCTGTTAAAATCCCAACGCGCTATTAAATCAAGCTGTGAGCCGATATTATTGCCGCTACGACCGGTTTTATCCTGGAGAATAAAACTACTGCCGCTACAGGTGGCACCGCCCCAGCAATCGGTTTCTTGTGCCAACCAGAATATACGATGGTCAAGTTGTAATGATATATCGGAACGCGGCGCAAGGTTGATTCGGTAACCGGGCGAGTTGATGTTGGCTCTGGAGAATGCGCCAAAAATGCCGGTGGGGCCAAAGTCAAATCGGCGGGCACCGTAGAGGGTGTCAAAACGCTGGTCTTGATTATCGTATGGGTTTTTGTCGCCGCTGGCGTAGTCATATTCCAAACCCAAGTGGGGGAACCATGGCATATCAATGGTGTAACCGACATCGACATGCTGATACCAGGCATTATGATTGAGATTATTGCTGTTAGGTGCTGTGGTCTCTTGTACCGTACCGAACTGACCGATGGTTTCCAGTTGAAAGTCAATTGCCGCCTTGGCCGGTTTCATGAAAAAGCGCGTGCCGGGCGTAAAATAGCGACGATGACGGGTTGGAACACTAGTGCTGCTGCCCTCGTCAAGATGATACAGGTACAACTCGCTGCTGACGCCCCAGGCTAAATCGTTCATTTCGAAGAATCCACCGGAAAACCAGGTGTTGGTGTTTTCCCTGTCGAAAACTTGGTCATTGTCCAGAAGTGCTGTGGAGGAAGTCGGGAGCCGGTTGACCGGCGTACTGGCAAAGCCGTTGAACTGCCAGTTACCGTAATCAATCACCCGCACCTTTACCCCGTTAAAATTGTTGATGGTATTGCGAAAGCTGTTCCTCGCCACCAGTCGCCGACTGCCGAAATTCAGGGTTTGCCGACCAGCAACCACCTCGGCGCCTAAGCCGCTGTACAATACATTCTGGTCAGACCAGGCTGCATAACCTTGTAAAAAATCCAAAGTATCGCTCATGGTATTATTCATACCGGTACTACTGTCGGAATTCAATGCGCGGGCATCCATGAACTCGGTGCCAAGCCGGAATGAACTCAAACGGGCTTCCAGCCATAGCGTGGTTTGTAGTGGAATTTGCTGATCACCACCCTTACTGTCGACTTTGAAAGACCCGGACATGGTTTCGTAGCGGGTGCGCTGTTCGAATGTTGCAGATAGCCAATTCGGCAACTTTAGCCTGTCATGCAGATTCCAGACCGGTTTTTCATATTTATCCGATCCCAACAAAGCATCCTCCATTTGACTGGAGAAGGCACTAAAGGGCACCCGGGCGTAAGTTTTCTTTTCCGCCGCATCAATAGTATCCATGCTGCTTATAGAGAAGCCGCCGATGATCATTAGTTTAAATGCATGACTGGCAATAGCCTTTGCATGATTTTTTCTTGGCTTCATCAATCACCTGTGATGTAAATAGTAAGAAACATCGACGTTGTTTCATCGATGCACACGGCTCTTGTTTGACAAGTCTCTGTAACAAAAACGACTTCATTATAAATCGTTTGTTGAAAACATTTATCTGTCTATTTATTTTCCAATGATGACGGCGTAATGCCCGATACAGCTCATACTGAATGGCGGAATGAAATTCTTGAAACCTAACATTTTAAATCAGGAATCGCTACCCGAGTAGAAGGCTTGCTAAAAACCGGTATAATCAGAAAGCATAATATATTTTTTGTAACTACTCAGTCCCCCTCTTTGAAAAAGAGGGGTTAGGGGAGATTTGTTAAATAAATCCCCCTCTACCCCCTCGCTATGCTCTCCCCCTTTTTCAAAGGGGGAGAGCATAGCGAGGGGGCTTGAATACTTACCATTTTTTAACCGCTGCCACAGCCTAACCCTTATCAGAAAATTGAGTCATGAAAGTCCTGGTCTACAACGAACTTAATCCCAAAACCATTC
>JBAXTQ010000140.1:0-10565 GCA_037130115.1 Methylococcaceae bacterium | reverse complement strand
ATCTAATAAAATCTCCCCTAACCCCTCTTTGTTAAAGAGGGGGACTGAATAATTAAATCACTGTTTGTTTCCCACTCAGGAAACTTATTAAATAGTATAATTTGCATCGGCAAAAAAGCTATAGATTTTCAGATAAATAATTTCGATTTTAACGGATACCATACCTATCACAAACAAGCGCAGGATAAGCAATGACACAATCCAAAGGTTATGTAGACCCCGAATATCTTCTCGCTGTTGGCAATCAGCTTAAGTACATTAAGCAACGTTCCTACGCGCTCATGCAAATCCAGTCGGGTCACAATGTGCTGGATTTGGGTTGTGGCCCCGGCACTGATACGATTGCTTTAGGGTCATTGGTGGGTGTAAACGGACAAGTCATTGGCGCGGATTATGATGAAGCCATGATCACCGAAGCCGAGCAACGTGCCGAGCAAGCAGGTGTCAATACATGGGTCAGGCATCAGCGCGTTGATGCCGTGTCACTACCCTTTGCAACCGGTTATTTCGATGCCTGCCGCAGTGAACGGATGTTTCAACATTTACTTAATCCCGCACAAGCTTTATCTGAAATGATCCGGGTAACAAAACCTGGCGGCTGGGTGGTCGTTTTGGATACCGATTGGAGCACGTGGTCTACAGATAGCGATGATACTGATATTGAACGTCGCCTGGCTCGCTTTCTGGCTGAAACCTTTTTTCATAATGGTTGCTCGGGGCGAAAATTATACCGCTTATTCAAACAACAAATTCTTGCCGATATTTCATTTGAAGTGTTCCCTCTCGCTACGACCAATTATGCCTTGGCACGCCAGGTAACGCAGGCGGAAAGAAGCGAAAGCGAAGCACTTAAAGCGGGTGTCATTACGGCTCAGGAACTCCAAAACTGGCAGACCAGCCTTGAGAAAGCGGACTCAGAAGGTATCTATTTTAGCAGTGTAAATTTGATAATGATTGCCGGATGCAAAAAATGAATTTGCTTTTATGGAGATTCGATTTAAT
Source organism: Methylococcaceae bacterium (assembly GCA_037130115.1). GTDB lineage: Bacteria > Pseudomonadota > Gammaproteobacteria > Methylococcales > Methylomonadaceae > Methylobacter_C. Next base: position 9,563 of record JBAXTQ010000140.1, on the reverse strand, counting down.
GAGTTTTGACGCTATAAAAAATCCGCTATGAGTATGGGTTCTTTTGCCTCCCAAGGCAGGCAAAGCACACTTAACCAGTGTGGGGAAAACCTTGCCCCTTTTGACGGTGAACTTTACCTGATTAAACAGTTTTACCAGTTGCCGGAGTCTGATCGGCTATTTTCAGCACTTGAAACGGGCTTGGATTGGCAGGAAGAGACTATTTTTATTTTCGGAAAATGGGTTAAAGTTCCCCGCTTGATGAGTTGGTATGGCGATCCCGATGCTTATTACCAGTATTCAGGGGTTAAGCATCAACCCAAACCTTGGAATGCAGCACTCCAGTCAATCAGGGAAACAGTAGGGCAGCGATGCCAATGTACCTTTAATAGCGTATTGGCTAATTTATATCGTAATGGTCAAGACTCAATGGGTTGTCATGCCGATGATGAAAAAGAGCTGGGACACAATCCGCTGATTGCCTCGTTAAGTCTGGGCGACGAACGCTTGTTTAAACTGCATCATAAAAAAACTAAAGAAACCGTCGATATTGCTCTCGGTCATGGCGATTTGTTAATCATGGCGGGCACCCTCCAGCATCACTGGATGCATTCGATACCTAAAACAAAAAAACTTAAAACACCACGAATCAACTTAACGTTTCGTAAGATTCTGGCCGTTTAAGTATTGATTTGTAACTACTCAACCATTAAAAAAATAGAACACAGATAATACGGATTTGACTGATTGACACGGATAAGGGAAGATTTTTTATGTCAGGCAAATATTACGATGCCGATCGGGGTTTACAAACCCCGTCACGCTTCAGAGTTGTCCGCTTCGACTCCGCTCAGCGAACGGTCATCTTTTGATGATTTATCATTAAGTTAACCCTATTAACGGTTAAGCCTTTTTGCTTGTTCCGTCTAAAGTGGGTAGCCTAATACTGCTTTTCATAATTTTGGCTATTACACCTCGTTAACGCTTTAACAATTTCATTGACAATCGGTAAAAAAGAGGCGTAACTTAGGCTCTAAAAAAACATAAAACTGATTCCCTCAAAAACTTATCCAGCGAAGCTTGTATGAAGATAATGGCCTGTGTTAATCGATTGCAATCGCTTTATATCAAATCGAAACCTGCGGAGGAAGTATTCAACAGCTTATTAACGGATATTCTTGAGCTGACTGATAGCCGGTTTGGTTTTATCAATGAATTAAAATACGATGAAACCGGTACCCAATACCTCCAATCATTGGCGCTAACTAATGTTGCCTGGGATGATGCCAGTCGGCGTTTTTGGGAAGATAACTACGCAAGCGGATTAAAATTTTATGCGCTCGATGCCCTCTATTTTGCGAGTATTATTACCAATGCCCCGGTTATCGCTAATGACCCGACCCATGACAGTCGTAGTTGTGGACGGATGCCCCACGGTCATCCTGCTCTGGATTGTTTTCTTGGCATACCCCTTCATTGTGAAGAAGAAATTATCGGCTGCCTGGGATTGGCTAATCGCCCAAGCGGTTACGATGATGCACTGGTCGAAACATTGCAGCCGGTTATTGCTGCTTGCGCTCAGGTACTTGAAGGTTATCGCAGTGAAATGCGCAGGTTGGTGGCCGAAAAAAAATTTCAGGAGAAATCTATGCTGCTGGAAAATATGATTAATTCGTCGACCGATTATATTGTAGCCAAAGATGCTAATTTAAAGACCATTCTTTGCAATGAGCCTTTTGCACAGGCCATGGGTAAAAAACAGACTGATCTGTATGGTAAAACTGATTATGAAAATGGCGTAGATCAATATAAGCAAAGCGATGAGCGTAGCGATCTGGCCGTTCTGTCAGGTAAAATCATGCATAATACGAATAATATTTATAATATTGATGGAACATCGCATATTTTTGATTCCGTTAAAGTGCCCTTACGATCAATTGACGATAAAATTATTGGCTTACTGGAAATAAACAGAGATGTCACCGAAAAAAAAGCGCTGGAGGAAAAACTTAAGCTGGCCGCCAGCGTTTTTACCAGTACACTTGAAGGCATTATGATTCTCTCTTCTGACGGAACTATTCTGGATGTTAATAATGCCTTTAGCCGTATTACCGGCTATGAGCATGACGATATTTTGGGTGAAAATATGCGCCTGTTAAACGCAGGCCTTCAGGATAATAATTTCTACGATAATCTGTGGTACAACCTTAATACTAAAGGCCATTGGTATGGAGAAGTGTGGAACCGGCGCAGGAACGGTGAAGTCTATGCCGTGATGCAAAGTATTAATACCGTTAGTGATGATAATCAAACATCCCCCCGAAAATACGTATCGTTGTTATCTGATATCACAATGATTAAGGAACATGAACATGAACTGGAGCATATCGCCCATTACGATGCACTGACCAGTCTGCCCAATCGCTTATTATTGGCAGATCGTTTATACCAAGCCATAGCGCAAACCCGAAGACGATGCGAACAGTTAGCGGTCATCTATATTGACCTGGACGGCTTTAAGTCGGTTAATGACAATTATGGACATGAAGCGGGTGATCAAGTATTGATATCGGTAGCGCAGCGCATAAAGCAGGCACTGCGAGACGGCGATACGCTGGCTCGAATTGGCGGCGATGAGTTTGTCGCCTTATTGCTCGATATTGGTACTATTGAAGCCAGTATACCAATACTCAATCGCATACTGATGGGTGTCTCCCAACCGGTACATTTTAACCAGAATAATCTCCAGGTTTCAGCCAGTTTGGGGGTCACTTTTTATTCATCGACAGACGCTATCACTACCGATGAGCTGTTACACCAAGCCGATCTTGCGATGTATCAGGCCAAGTTGGCAGGCAAGAATAGTTACCATTTTTTCGATGTTATTCACGATAGCCATATCAGTGGTTACCATGAAAGTCTGGAACGTATACGCCAGGCACTGGCCGCTCATGAATTTGTGCTGTATTATCAACCCAAAGTCAACATGCAGACAGCGGAAATTATCGGTGCCGAGGCATTAATTCGCTGGCAACACCCAACCCAAGGTCTGTTGCCGGCGAATATTTTTATGCCGACGATTGACGATAATCCCTTGGCGATAGAACTTGGCGAGTGGGTTATCGATACGGTTCTGGCACAGATGGAGCGCTGGACTGCCGCCGGACTCACACTTCCGGTGAGTATTAATATTAATGCCCGTCAGTTACAGCACACCGGATTTATCGATAGTTTACGTACCTTGCTTGCCGCTCATCCGATGGTTAATCCGGGATATTTAGAACTGGAAGTGCTGGAAACCAGCGCGATGGAAGACTTGACCAAAGTATCAAAAGTACTTGAAATTAGTCGGGAAATGGGGTTTAATTTTTCCCTGGATAACTTTGGCACCGGTTATTCTTCACTGACTTATTTAAAGCGCCTGCCGGTGACCACGCTCAAGATAGATCAAAGCTTTGTGCGTGACATCATCAATGATCCCAATGACCGGGCCATTGTAAAAGGTTTGGTTGGCCTGGCACCGGCCTTTGATCTCAAGGTTATCGCAGTCGGTGTTGAAACCATTGAACACGGCACCGTGCTAATGCAACTTGGTTGCGACCTGGCGCAAGGCTATGGTATTGCTCTACCCATGCCGGCTAATGAGCTGCCTGACTGGTGTGCTACCTGGAAACCTGATCCGGTCTGGGCAGGTATGTCCTCAGGTACAAGACATTAGAAGCATATAGACATATAGAGGTAACGTCTGGCAAACATCATCCATAAGACTTTGCTTGCTTACAAGCAGAGCTTACACTCCCAATCATAGCGTTTATTCACATTGTCCCGATTTAATTGATAGCCAAAAGTGCAGTCTATTCTTAAAAAGCTTAAATTAATCGTTGATGTTTCTCATAAAACGAGGCTTAAATATGGCACAAAAATCATTACTTTATTACAACGGTAATGCGGAATTAAAAGATGAGTTTTTTAAAATGATTTCCGTAAACGCTTACTATCGAGCCGAAAAAAGAGGCTTTGAACCAGGCCATGAAGAAGAAGATTGGTTTCTGGCAGAGTCGGAAATAGTAAGCATCTATCGCTATTGGTTTAGGCACGAATAATATTTTTGGAAAAAAATTAAGGCCATCTCAAACCAAACCGCTGATACTTACAACACATCATCGAAAATTGATTCAATCGATACCTGCGTCCACTTTTACGTGCTTTTTGCATGTGCCTGATCATCTGTATCTTTAACACTTTTTTCCCCTCGCGCTGCGGGAAATTTTTTTCGTAGGGGCAACCGCAAGGGATTGCCCCTACAGAACACCGACATCGTCACATAAAAGTAACCTCCAGATTGGGAAACAGCAGCAAGGGAGGTGAAAAATTACATCACAACGGATACCTAACTTTACCGGTATTTGACTTCTACCGCCGTTGCCCCAAACAAGGATTTTAAGCGTGCAATCAGTTCATCCGTTGGATGTATTCGCCATTCATCACCGAGTTGAACAGCGGCTTGTGCATACGGTGAGGTATAGTTGATGCTGACCGGGCAGCTACCGCCTTTAAACGGGGCAAGTACGGCACTTAATTTTTCAATATAAGGGGTCGATTCCTGCGGGTCTTCTGCTGCATTCCAGGTTAGTTTAAGACCTCTTGAGAAACTCTCTCTTGCCTGATCCATGTCGTATAATTTTTCTACCGTTAAACGCAGTCCACCCGAAAAATTATCAACACCCAAAGCGCCTTCGGCGATCAAAAGATTATCGCGCGTAAATAAGCCCTTGTATTTATCATAAACTTCACCAAAAACAGCACATTCAAGTCGGCCGGTTTTGTCATCCAGGATGGCAAAGCCCATGGTTTTTCCCTGTTTGGTTTGGCGCGTGCGTACTTCTACCACCAAGCCTGCAATCCGTGCTTCCACGCTGCCGCGAGATACCTGCAAAGCGCCTATTTTTCCGTGGGTAAAGTTTTTTAATTCGGGTTCATATTGGTCGATGGGATGCCCTGTTAAAAACAGACCCAAAGTTTGCTTTTCTGCGGCTAGTCGCTCCTTGTCCGACCAAGGCTCCACCACGGTAGAATAGGCGTCGGTATTATCAGCCGCATTATTATCGTTATTTTCCGTTTCCGAATCGGAGCCAGGCAGCGAGAACAGGTCATTTTGTCCGGTTTGTGCCATTTTTCCGTGCTGCTCGGCCGCTCTTAACGCGGTGGGTAATTCGGCCAAATGAGCGGCTCTATTGTCATCAAACTCATCAAAAGCACCGGCGCGGATTAAGGCGTCCAAGACCCGTCGATTAAATTTTCGTAAATCGACCCGTTTGCATAAATCATATAAACCTGAAAACGGGCCATTGTTCTCCCGTTCTTTAAGCATGTCTTCAATCGCTGCTTGCCCCACACCCTTGATTGCACCCAAGCCATAAACAATATGATTATGGTCATTAACGGCAAAGCGGTAGGTGGACACGTTAAGGGTAGGCGGAAGAATGGTTAGCTTCATTTGCCGGCATTCTTCTATCAATACCACGACCTTGTCGGTATTATCCATATCGGCCGACAATACGGCCGCCATAAATTCCGCAGGAAAATGGGCTTTTAACCAAGCCGTTTGATAAGCGACCAGTGCATAAGCGGCCGAATGGGATTTGTTAAAACCATAGCCGGCAAATTTTTCCATTAAATCGAAAACATAGGTGGCTATCGGTTCATCGACCTGATTTGCGACCGCGCCGGTGGTAAACTTTTCCCGCTCTTTCGCCATTTCTTCGGCTTTCTTTTTACCCATGGCGCGACGCAACATATCCGCGCCACCCAGCGTATAAAGCGCCAATTCACGGGCGATTTGCATCACCTGTTCCTGATACAAAATAACGCCGTTGGTCGGCTTTAAAATAGGCACCAGCAACGGATGGGCATACTCGGCCTTTGCTCCATGTTTAACATTAATGTAATCATCTACCATGCCCGATTCCAGTGGCCCCGGACGAAACAGCGCCACCAGCGCGATAATATCGTCAAAGCAGTCGGGTTTCAGCTTTTTAATCAGCTCCTTCATGCCGCGTGATTCCAGCTGAAACACGGCGGTGGTTTGGGCGTTGGTCAACAGCTTGTAAGAGTCCGGATCATCACGGGGGATGGTGGTTATATCAACCAGCGGCTTGCCCAAGTGTTTATGTTTGGCATTAATGTCCTGCAAGGCCCAATCAATAATGGTCAATGTGCGCAGACCCAAAAAGTCAAACTTGACCAGACCCACGGCTTCTACGTCATCTTTGTCAAACTGGGTAACGAGATTGTTACCCTCTTGGTCGCAATACAGCGGTGTAAAGTCGGTCAGCTTGGTCGGTGATATAACCACGCCGCCCGCATGTTTACCGGCATTTCTTACCGTGCCTTCCAGCGACAGCGCCATATCAATCAGGGTTTTGACTTCTTCTGTGGTGTCATAAAGCTGTTTAAGCTCGGGACTGTCTTTTAAGGCTTTGGTTAGGGTCATGCCGATTTCAAACGGAATCAGCTTGGCCAGGCGATCGACAAAGCCGTAAGCAAAACCCAGAACCCGCCCGACATCACGGATAACCGCTTTGGCGGCCATTGAACCGTAGGTGATGATCTGCGCGACATGATCCCGGCCATAATGACGGGCGACATAGTCAATCACTTCATCGCGCCTATCCATGCAAAAATCCACGTCAAAGTCAGGCATGGAAACCCGTTCCGGGTTTAAAAAGCGCTCAAACAGTAGATCGAATTCAATGGGATCAAGATCGGTAATCTTTAAGGCGTAAGCAACCAATGAGCCTGCACCGGAACCCCGACCGGGGCCGACAGGAATAAGATTATTTTTTGCCCACTGGATAAAGTCGGCAACAATCATAAAATAACCGGGGAAACCCATTTGGGTGATCATTTTTAATTCAAAATCCAAACGCTCATAGTAAACGCGCCGGTTTTCTGCATCCGTGCCTTTGCCCACGGCCGGATAATGTTGCAACCGTTCTTCCAGACCTTTCATGGATTCTTCGGCCATAAACTGACCCAGATTCATGCCTTCAGGCACCGGAAAATCGGGCAGAAAGTTTTCGCCCAAGGTCAGTTTTAAGTTGCAGCGTTTGGCAATTTCTACCGTATTTTCCAGCGCTTCGGGGATGTCGGCAAACAAGGCCAGCATTTCTTCGGTACTGCGTAAATATTGTTGGTCGGTGTAATCTTTGGGTCGTCGTGAATCATCCAATACGCGGCCTTGATTAATGCAGACCCGTACTTCATGGGCGGCAAAATCTTTTTGATAAATAAAGCGCACATCATTGGTGGCAACAACCGGCAAATCGGTTGCCAGCGCCAACTCAACAGCGGCGGCAATATAACGCTCTTCGTCGGGTTTGCCTACGCGAATTAATTCCAGATAAAAGCTGTTCTCAAATAACGTACCCCATTGCCTTGCCAGACGCTGGGCTTCTTCATGATTTTCTGCCAGTAAGGCTTTGCCTATATCGCCGCTCATTGCGCCAGACAAGGCAATTAACCCTTGGTGATTGGCTTCCAGCCATTCTTGCCTAAGCATGGGCACACCTTGATGTTGCCCTTCCTGATACGCTTTTGAAATCAGTTCGGTCAGGGTGATGTAACCTGTGTGATTATTGACCAGCAAGGTCATGCGATAAGGTGTGGCAGGGTCTTCAGGATTAAAAATCAAGACATCCGCACCGGCTACCGGCTTTATACCTTGCCCCAGCGCGGCCTTGTAAAACTTGACCAGCGAGAACAGATTGGCGTGATCAGTGACGCCAACCGCCGGCATATTTAATTCAGCCAAACGCTTAACGAGGGGTTTGATTTTTACGATACCGTCTACCAGTGAAAATTCGGTATGAAGTCTTAAATGAATAAAAGCGGGTTGCATGAAGGTAGTTGAATTAGAGTAGGAATAAGGTGACGAAGGTTGATATAAAGATGGCCCCGAACAACAAAGGCGAATTCAACTAAAGTTTATATTTTATCATCCGGGCAGGGTATTGTTCTAACTATGACGTTTTTTGTCTTAATTAGGGTAGACTTAAACATTGGCTACCCAACAATCAATTATCAAAAATAAGGTACAGGTTAATGAGCGATTATCAACACGTTTTATTGGCAGTCGATTATTCTGAACAAGGTGTTTATGTTGCAGAAAAAGCGCGGTCTCTGGCTAATCTTTATCAGGCCAAGTTAAGTATTATTCACGTTTTGGACAATATCCCCATGCCGGATACCAACTACGGTACGGTGATTCCTTTAAACCAGGATTCATCAGATGAGTTGCTGGAAGCGGAAAAATCCAGGCTAATGCAGTTGGGTGATCAACTCGCTGTTGATTTGGACAATCGCTGGTTGCTTTGGGGCGTTCCCAAGCAGGAAATTATTCATGTTGCTGAGCAGCAGCAGGTTGATTTAATTGTCGTGGGTTCACATGGTCGTCATGGCTTGGCTTTATTATTGGGATCAACGGCAAACAGTGTACTGCATTATGCAAAATGCGATGTCATGGCCGTACGCTTGCAGGATTAGGTGTAACTACCCGTTAAAAAATAGAACACGGATGACACGGATTTGACTGATAGACACGGATAAGGAACGTTTTTAATCTCATAAAAACAGTATCCATAAACAGTTAATGTCTTTTTCGACTAAAAAAATCCGTTGCAATCCGTATGATCGGTGTCATCCGTGTTCTATTGAGTCAGAGTCGCTACCAAGCGGCTTTAATAGTTGGCATTGAGCTGGTTGTCGGACTCTGTTTTTTCCTCGTCGACATGATTTGCTTCACAGCCTTTTTGATAAAAAATAAAAGACGGCGGAAATGCGCTGATATCAATGGTTAAGGTGGTTTCTTTTTGAAATTTATCAGTGGCACTCACCGCAGCATCACGAAAGTTGTTGATTAACTGGGTGGTCAGTTTTTGTTGTGCTTCATCTGCACCGAGTGCAAAAGGATCTTCCGAAAGATTGGTTTTATCGATAGCTTTTTGTAAAACATCGGCAGAAAGATCCTGGATTTTAGTTTCAAAAGTTTTAAAAACAGCGACGCCTTTATCATGTTTGATGCGTTCTATGTCGTTGATATCGGCATAAAGTAAAAAAGCGCCTTTTGCCCCCTGAAACTCGTTTTTACAGATTCCGCCATCCATTACTCTGACCAGGCTTAATTTTTTGTCGCCTTTCATGAGGGTCATGGGTGGATTTTTACCCGGCATTGGCTCCTCTTGAGTCACCGTTTTGGGCAATTTATTCAGGGTAACGGTGCTGTCATTTTGGGGTGCTGTTGCCTCTTGCTTAACCGCTTGAGTTGAGCACGCCGCCAAGGTAATAAAGGTGATGCCGGTTAAAAGTTTTATGCTGGCGTTCATTGCTGTTCCGTTGGTTGTAGTTAACGATTTAAGTTGATAATTATAATCCCTAACCAAGGTTTAAATTAACAAAAACCTTTCAGGGTAAACAGATAAGTTTTTCTTGGTCGGATTTCAACAGACATTCTACGTTATAATGATTTTATAAGCTGCGGGGTTTGTGAGTATTGATTGCTTGACCCCCTTGTTTTTAATGTAAAT
>JBAXTQ010000014.1:0-37212 GCA_037130115.1 Methylococcaceae bacterium | reverse complement strand
GGCTTTTTTATAAAGAAAATGGAGTATTAAACCTTAAGTCGGACAGACTCCTAGTGATGCGACGCTGGAAGAAGTGCTTATTTCTGATATATCGAGATATGCAAATAGTCAAAATTCGGTTAGACAGTCGGATCTGTCTGCCAATAAACCTTTTCATGTTGAAATTGAAAAGTTATCTTTGTCTACTTATTGCCCAGACGGTATTGGTCGTTGGTTTTATGAAAGAGCTTCAGGCAGTTACAACACAATGCTAATTCGTGAAGGCACTACAGCCGTAAAATTAAGGGATCTTAAAGCCGCTATCCCTTCTTCTCGGAAGATTACTAAAACTGATTTGGCTAAGTTTCTCAATACTTGGGACAGTAAGCCTCATGTTGTAAGTCTTGGCTCACAAAAGAATTTTGAACGGTTTATGCAAGCCTTTACAGAGCAACAACAGGAGCGAGAAGAGTTAGTTCCCCAGGAAATAGATGTAGCCACCTATAAAGCGATGATCTCCAAGGCTATTATATTCAAGAAAACTCAGTCGATTGTCAGACCTATGTTTCCAGCTTTTCAGGGTAACGTTGTGATTTATCTTGTCTCACTACTATCTTTTCGTCTGGGTAACAAAATTGATTTTAACCTTATATGGAATAAACAGGACATTTCACCAGAGCTCCGTAATCAACTTCAAATTTGGGCTAAAGAAATTAATGTTATTCTACACAACAGCTCAGGTGGAAAAATGATTTCAGAATGGGCTAAAAAACAAGAATGCTGGGAAATAGTCAGAAATTCAGAATATTCTGAAACCATTTACAATATTCCAGAGTTGCTTTGAAATATAAGAATTCATGCTTCTACATGAGAAAGTTATTTGAAAGCCAAGTAATATGAGCCTTACTTATTACGGAAATAAGATTTTGAATAACTTTTACATTATTACAAAGTAAAGAAATAATCGGTTTTAATAAAAGTATAAAATGCTCAATGGTAAAGGTGATGCAATTCTTCGCCGGGTAGGTCGCTCTGAGAGGGTGCAATGCGCTTTGGTAAAACCAACGGATCAAACATTTATAAGAATATATCCAAAGCTAAATCCTTGAAAATATTTCACTGACTATAGCCGCAACTTGACTAGCAAGTAATGGTGGAACCGCGTTCCCAACCTGATGGAATTGCTGTGTACGGTTTCCCTGAAAAAAATAATTGTCCGGAAATGTCTGTAGCCTCGCTGCTTCACGTACAGTAAGGCTGCGGCATTGTGTTAAGTCCGGGTGAATAAAATAATGCCCGTCCTTTGAAATGTGACTGGTCACCGTTGTGGATGGCCGATTTTTAATCTGTACTCTAAAACGGTCGGCAAATTTCCCACTCTCCCAATTATCATGGTTAGGTCGTAGCCCTTTTAGGTCAAACTCTTTATGTCCTTTCGGCGAACGCCCATAGGCATGCCCATAGGCAGCTGCATATAGATATCGCCTTAAGTCACTGGACATGTGCCCCCTTGCCTCATGATTTAGCCATACTTTTAGTTCGCTGTCGAGATACCAGTCATTAAGCATTGAGCTTTGAATTGTGGTTTTTTTTTCAATATTAAGTCTTAATCCACCAAGACCAAGTTCAGAACTTATACTGCCTTTTATTCCGTTCAGAGCTATTGCTAGCTCATGTAAATCACTTCTCTCTGATGATTCTGCGTAAAGTTCCTGCAAATGCTGTTTTACTGTTGAGGCCCATTTTTCACCATCATCACTACCTTTACTCAAGCGGCTCCGTAAATTTGGAAGGGCTCCAATCGCATCTTCAACAGTAAATCCAGAAATTTTATTTAGCAGAGTAGGAGTGATGTCCATATCATCTCTTATGCCAAGAAGGATTACTCTATGCCGAGCCTGAGGAATACCAAATTCTTCTGCACGAATAATGAAATCATGCGCATTAATATCTTCCGGATTCATCCCACGCTCAAAGATGGTTGGAACTACCAAAGAATGGATTTTGTAGCCACAACCGGAAGGGTGACCAAGTGCCATATTAGGATCAGAAAGGTCACGCAGAATGGTCTGAAATATTTTCTGTCCATTAACTGTGGCAGACAAAATACCTTTGACATTTTCCATTACAAAAATAGCAGGCTGGTATTGCTGGATAATACGAAGATATTCACGGTATAGATAATGCCTATGATCTTCTTCCGGGCAATAATCAGTTTTGCCACGATTCCTTGCTCGCCCCACCAGCGAATAGGCTTGACATGGAGGTCCGCCAATTAATATCCATGGTTTTGAATCAGATATCTTGGCGTGATTTAATATTGTATCCAGTTCATGATTACCTGCTTCTGTACCCAAAGTTATGCATCTGGCTTCTTTCTCTGCTTCTTCCCATGCAAATAGGGTTTCATCATTATAAGGAGTTTCTGATTCACCATTACAGAATTGGTAGTAGCTCTCCAGTAAATTACCTCCCTGATTTTTAAGAATACGGTAGAAAGAGCGTAGTTTCAATGTCTGATGAGCTGACAACTCCATTTCAGCTGAAACCAGTATTTTGAATGCATTTCCATTATCGAATGATGAAAATCCTTCTCCCAAGCCACCAGGGCCGGCAAAAAGATCTACTATGGGAATATGTTTGTCTTTAGGCATGTGATGAAATCACTTTAATTAGAATGGCTCCAAGATACCAGGTGTAATAGGTGTAGTCTACAAAAAATGCACTATCGCATAACAGCACATATCAAATTAAAAGAAGAAAAGCAGCTACTTATAGCGTGTCCATTTACAAAATATGTGTACTTTAGTCATTGAAATACATAGTGATTATGCGTACAATATATTTTATAGATTGCCTGAGTCTACCCTTTGCCAATAATAAAACCGAGTGTGGAATATGTCATTTGATGTGTTTCTCAGAATTAACGATGAAGCACAAATTACAGCAATTTTTGATAAATACTTTACTATTTTTAACGAGAGATAATTATGAATGCAATACGCATCCCTGAATTTACAGACAAAAGCTTTGATGGCATGCTAACTTGGTTCGCTGAAATGTCAGATCAGGATCTTATTTTTCATCCCGATGATGCGCCGGAAACAATAGTTTCAATTACTACTGGTGAAAATATTTTCACCGTTGATGAGTGCCAAAAGTTAGATGAAATCCTTTCTGAAATGTTTAATCAGTTTGATGATGACGTTTACGAAGCAGCCTATCCTTCATTTATGAAGCGTATGGATATACAACTGGACGCCTAATGGTTGACGTTGTCGATACTGCGACCCGAAGCCGCATGATGGCAGGTATCAAGGGAAAGAATACCCAACCGGAAAGGTTGGTTCGCAGTCTGTTGCATCGTCAGGGTTTTCGATTCCGGTTGAATGTCCGTGAACTGCCCGGAAAACCGGATATCGTGTTGCCACGTTACCATGCCGTTATATTTGTGAATGGCTGTTTTTGGCATGGTCATGACTGTGCCCGTTTTAAATGGCCAAAAACCAGAACAGACTTCTGGCGACATAAAATTGAAGGTAATCGTGCCAATGATCAAAAAGTGACAGAAGCATTGCTTGCGACTGGATGGCGAGTGGGCATAGTGTGGGAATGTTCGCTAAAAGGAGTCAAAAAGTCTATTGAAGCGATTATTTATGACATTAGCGATTGGTTACGCAGTGACCAAGCGTTTAAGGTGATAGGGAGCTGAAATCAAGGCGATTGGAAAGCTTGCTACAACGGTGTAGTTTATTAAAGATTCGCTGGTTCCCAAGCTGGAGCTTGGGAACCAGTAAAGTTGCAATTTTTTATCTCGTGTCGAAATCGTAACACTAAAAACCGTTTTTTGATCAAAAATACTGAGTCGCCAAAAAAAAGAATTTTTCCTATAGCGGATCATTGAGCAAGGATGAATAATGGTGTGCTTTTATAAGCCATCAACCCGATGATGCACTAATTTATCAAAAAACATGAGCTTGCGTTACCAAATCAATCTGCGAATTTTTATTTCTTCCTTGTGTATTTTGTTGCTGGGCGGATCAATAGCTATCTGGCAGGCACGCAATGCCGTGGACAAGGAAGTTGATTCATCCATTAATCTGGCCGTGCAGTTGATAAAGTTTGGTTTTTCACAAGCTTCACCCACGCCGTTTAATGAAACTGATTGGTTGCCACAGTTTAATGCACTGAACCAAACCCGACATTTAAGCATTCAACTGAAACAGCCCTCGGGTGAAATAATGAATGTGGCCCGTAAAAATCAACAACCCAATCTTCAAGAAAAGCCGCCGCAGTGGTTTGTTGCTTTGGTCGAAGGTCAGCATCGTAAAGCGGAGCATCCCATTACGACTTTTGGAGGTAAACAGCTGACGCTGATTATTCAGGCCGATCCGTTGGATGAAATAACAGAAGTCTGGCAGGAAAGCATCGGTTTTTTTAGTTCGCTTTTTCTGGTGACATTGTTTACTTTTTTGGCGGTTAATGTGGCTTTTAACAAGGCACTTAAATCGATTGCCGTGATTGTCAATGCACTAAAAGTGATTGAAACGGGGCAATATCAGCAAAAGTTGCCGGATTTTTCCATTCAGGAAGTTGACAGTATTGCCAAAGCCATTAATCACATGGCAGGTGAACTGAATGCCAGTCAACAGGAAAACCGTGCCTTAACCCAGCATTCACTGGAAATACAGGAAGACGAGCGGCAGCGACTTTCTCAAGAACTGCATGACGAATTGGGGCAGTCACTGACCGCCATTAAAGTGATGGCGGTGACGGCTGAACGCTCCCAAGCCCTGGCTACCGAAACGCGTGCCAACATTAAACAAAGCGCCGATGCGATTATCAGTGTTTGTGATCACTTGATGACGGTGGTGCGCTCCATGATGCACCTAAAATCGCCGATGAACTTTGTCTGGGGCATAAAACCGTCGCTAATTATGGCACGCAAATCAGAAGCAAACTCAGCGTGTCCTCAGTGGCTGAATTGGCGCATATTGCACTGGTGCTGGGAGTGATGAAAAATTAGGGTAGTGATAGATTTTTTTCACCACGAAGAACACGAAGTAAGTATTCTTCTCCCCCTTTGAAAAAAGGGGAGAGCAAAGCGAGGTGGCAGAGGGGGATTTATTTAACAAATCTCCCCTAACCCCTCTTTTTCAAAGAGGGGGACTGAACAGTTGCGATATGAAGAAAGAAAACTTCGTGTCCTTCGTGTCTTCGTGGTGAATGATTAATCAATAATAGATGTTTTAATATAATCCGGTTTTGTTGCCGCGTAATTCAGGCAGCTATAAATAAAAAACTGTACACCAAAAATCAGGCTGGCTACCAACAGATGGATGGGTTGAACAAAGGCCGGTACGCCGAGTCTGTCCAGGCTGACACCCGCCAGAATGGCGGTGACTACCAAGGCTGCAAGCGCCAAGCCGGTGCGAAATAGCAGGTTTTGTTTATCAACAGATTGATATATTTTCCAGACTAACCACAAATTGGTAAAAAGAATAATCGATGAAAAAGACCGGTGTATGTAAAAAATAATGGGGAAGTCTTCGCGCCAGTATTGACGTTCAATGTGTTCGCGGGCAATAAAATCAACAGCTTCTCTGACTTGAGTGCCCATGGCGACCTGCAATAGGGTCATTATCATGGCCGCGATTAAAACGGTTTTAAACTTGGCAGGCAACAAATCCGTATCAATTTTACTGAGAGAATCACGTTGCGAGCGGGCAATGGTATAAATCAACAAGGCCACTATCACCAACGCCAAGAGCATGTGAACGGTTATCATGACCGGTTTAAGGTTGCTTGCGACGACGCTTGACCCCAACCAGCCTTGAAAACCGACCAGAAAAAAACTGCTTAACGATAAATAAAAAACGGTTTTGTCGGTTTTAAGATAAATACGGGATGACCAGG
The DNA here is from genome assembly GCA_037130115.1 of Methylococcaceae bacterium. Taxonomy (GTDB): domain Bacteria; phylum Pseudomonadota; class Gammaproteobacteria; order Methylococcales; family Methylomonadaceae; genus Methylobacter_C. The sequence continues at coordinate 31,317 of JBAXTQ010000014.1, read as the reverse complement.
CGGTTAGAAAAATTAAAAAACCAATGGTCACGCCGACTAACCGATTGCTATATTCGGTCCAGGTTTTTACGGGGTTAAATTGGGTGTTTTCATAACCGCGTTCGGCATAAATTTCATGATAATTAGCGGGTAACTGCGACTCTTCAGTGGGCGGTATCCATTGCCCAAAGCACATGGGCCAGTCCGGGCAACCCATGCCGGCACCCGAGGCTCTGACAACGCCACCCATAAGAATGACGACATAAACCGCAAAAATAGTGATTATGCCGATGCGACGAAAACGTAAAAATGCTTGAGTATTTATCATGGTGGTCATCTTATTAAAGTAATTTTAGTATGATGGCTGTCGTTTAAGCTCAGGTTGTAAGTATCGCTATCAGAAACCTGTAAAACGATCAGCATTTTAACGGCAGTTACTGCGTTTTCTGGCGCAATTCGGACGTGTTGTGCCAGTAATACCTTGCCGATGGTTTGCTCTGTATCGGAGCTGTTGTCGATGATGGCTGAATTGGGTGCCGGTATGGCAGTCAACTCGCATTCAGCCAGAAATAACGCTCTTTTGGTTTTGCCCAGATAATGCGTGCGGGCAACAATTTCCTGGCCGGTATAGCAACCTTTGTTGTAGCTGATGCCGCCTAATTCGTCCAGATTAAGCATTTGGGGAATAAATTCTTCTGACGTTTCGGTAGTCAGCCAAGGTATGCCGGAGAGAATATCCAGATACTGCCATTGGTCTGAATTTTCCGGTTTAAAGTTTTGATTGTTGACTCGATCCGACCACATTGCGATGGCTTTATCGGTATCAGCAATAACCAAATAACGAGGGTGTGTGCCAGAAAAATTAACGCTAATGTGGTCTTGCTGCGTTGTGTTAAATAAAGGTTCGGCTGGCGTTGCCGGTGCGGATAAGCCGATTAAACAGAGCTGATCGGAGCTGTCTGTTACGGTGACATCCGCTCTTAAAATATACATTTTCAATCTTTTTTTGACTGTTTCCAAGAGCTCTTCAGGTAAAATAACAAGAAAAGCATCACCGGTTTTAATCAGCAAGAAAGTGGTGATAGCCCTGCCTTTTGGATTGCATAAAGCGCCCAGGCTGCTTTTTGTATCGGTAAGTTCGTTAACATCACAGGTCACTTGTCCCTGTAATAATTTGGCTGCATCTTTGCCGCTAACGGTCAATACAGCCAAATGCGCAACCGGGCAAATGGTTTTGTCATTATCATCGTCAATGGCTGGAAAAGTAATATCAGTATCACTTTCAAACGTTGCCTGTTGACTGAGTAAAAAGTTTTTCCAGTGTTGATTCATAGATGAAAGGATAAAGTTTTAAAATAGGGATTGATTATATAGCAACTGTCGGTTAAGTGGCTAAAAGGTGTAAGGTAAAAATAGATCGCCGGTCGTCACTAGCTTTATGCCAATAAAATTTAAACCGTTAAACTATGCCAAAAGCATCTAATGTTGCGTTATTGTTAGTCATTAAACCGTCCAAGCGTTTAAAAAGGCTGGTTATTATTGTTCATGCACTGGCATTGCTTGCCGGCATGGCTAATGCGTTGACTTTTCCGGTTAAAATCAGTTTATGGGTATTGATTGGTCTGCATTATTGGGCAAGTGGCAGGCGCTTAAACGCTAAAACAGTTACCCTTAAGCATACGGAGTCGTTGGGTTGGGAGTTGTCGGAAGGAGTTGATTTTGCTTCGATTGAAATTTTAAAATCAACGGTCATCACAACCTTTGCACTCTTTTTACATTATAAATACCGCTCTCAACCTCAATCCCGAATCTTCGGACATAAGAAAACACGGCTTGTTTTAAATGATGCGTTGGCTGATAAGGATTATCGACGCCTTATCGTTAAATTGAAAACGACTGCAATAAAATAGGCGCAAATCAAGTCGTCTCTGATAAGATATGCAAATATAAAAAAAAGCAGATACGGTTCGATAGATAAAGAGTTGTATTGACCTGTAATTGCAGTTATCTTAAACGCCAATAAAATAAAATAATAAGGAGAAATCGGATGTCAAAAAGTCAAAATTTGCAGGACAATTTTCTAAATACCCTTAGAAAGGAACATACACCGGTATCAATTTTTCTTGTTAATGGCATAAAGTTACAAGGAAAAGTAGACTCATTTGATCAGTATGTCATTATGCTGAAAAATACCATCAGTCAGATGGTTTATAAACATGCCATATCAACGATAGTGCCCAGTAAGTCAGTAAAGATTATGCGCGATGACGAAACTGTCAGCGGCGAGTGAACAATTTTTACGGGCTAAACAGGCTTTTTATAGATTCATTGATGGAGTATTTTGTTGTTTGATCGACCCGATTCCTCTGGTGAACGAGCAGTACTCGTTCACCTAACTTTTCGTTCCGGGCAGGAAGATCTTTTAGAATTAAAAGAATTGGCCAAATCAGCCGGAACCGATCCTGTTTATGTCATTACTGGCAGTCGTAAACGCCCCGACTCAAAATATTATGTCGGCAAAGGCAAGCTTGAAGAGCTTAAAGCGGCGGTAGAAACCTACGCGGCCGATGTTGTTTTATTTAATCATCCGCTTGCACCCAGTCAGGAAAGAAACCTTGAAGGCGCTTTGGGCGTTCGGGTAGTTGACAGAAATGGCCTGATTCTGGATATATTTGCCCAACGGGCACAATCTTTTGAAGGTAAGTTACAGGTTGAGCTGGCGCAATTAAAGCACTTGTCAACCCGACTGGTAAGAGGTTGGACGCATTTGGAACGTCAAAAAGGCGGTATTGGTCTGCGCGGCCCCGGTGAAACCCAGTTGGAAACCGATAGACGGCTATTGAGTTTGCGTATCAAGCAGATTCAGCAGCGTTTGGACAAAGTCGATAAACAGCGGCATCAAGGTCGTAGCAAGCGAAAAAAAGCCGAAGTGTCATCGGTTTCTTTGGTGGGTTACACCAATGCGGGCAAGTCTACTTTATTCAATACGTTGACGGGTGCGGATATTTACACCGCCGATCAACTGTTTGCCACTTTAGATCCGACCTTGCGCAGCTGTCAGTTGCCCAATAGCAGCGAAATTGTCTTGGCTGATACCGTTGGCTTTATCCGTCATTTACCGCATGAATTGGTCGCGGCATTTAAATCGACCTTGCAGGAAGCCAGTGAAGCTGATTTATTACTGCACGTTATTGATGCCTGTAGCGATGACAGGGATGAAATTATTGTTCAGGTCAATCAGGTGTTGGATGATATAGGCGCTGATAAAGTCAGGCAGATTGAAATTTTTAATAAGATTGATTTACTGGACAACATTCAGCCGCATATCGACCGGGATGATGCCGGCAATCCGGTTCGGGTCTGGTTATCTGCTGAAACGGGAGCCGGTGTTGATCTGCTTTATCAAGTTCTGGCAGAGTTGTTTTCGGTTACCAAAGTTAAAAAACGTTGTTATTTACAGCCCCATCAAGGCAATATCAGGGCAAAACTATTTACTTGCGCAAAAATAATTGACGAGCATATTGATGAGTTCGGTGCCAATGAATTAGTCATTGAAATTGATGTAAAGCATTTGGGATTGTTAAAAGACGTGAAAACTGAAGAGGTTGAGGTACAAGGCTAAAGGCTAAAGGCTAAAGGTGACTGGGGTGAAGATTGGGTTTTTCATATTTCGCCCTTCGCCCTTCGCCCTTCGCCTTTTGCCCTTTGCCTTGCCCCTTTCGCCTTTTTTAAAGATTTACGTTAGAATATTACCCACATCCTGCGGGATAAATTAATTAAGTAATCCAATATGGAGTATAAGTATGTCGTGGAATGAGCCTGGCGGCGATAAGAAAGACCCCTGGAGTGGTCGAGGTGACCAGAAAGGGCCTCCTGATTTAGATGAGGCAATACGCTCATTGCAAGAAAAATTAGGCAAGTTCTTTGGCGGCGGTAATGGAGATAATGAAGGTTCGCCCAGAAACTTTTCCTCAGGCGCGTCAATGAAAAGCATTGGCTTTCTTGCTGGTGGTGCAGTCGTTTTATGGGGCTTAAGCGGGTTTTATATCGTTGATGAAGGTAATCATGGTGTTGAAACACGGTTTGGCAAATATATTGGCACTACCCAGTCCGGTTTAAATTGGCATATACCCGCACCTATTGAGCGGGTTGATATTGTTAATGTAAAACAACAACGTTTTATCGAAGTAGGCTATCGCAGCGGTGGCAGTGAGCAGGCCACAGGATCAGTGCCTAAAGAAGCCCTGATGTTGACCAAAGATGAAAATTATGTCGATGTTCGTCTGGCTATTCAATACCAGGTTAAGGACGCCAAGCAATTTATCTTTAATGTGGTTAATCCTGCGTTGACTTTAAAGCAGGTTACCGAAAGCGCCCTGCGTGGCGTCGTGGGTAGTAGCACGATGGATTTTGTCTTAACCCAGGGTCGTAGTGAAATTGTTACGCTGATAAAAAAAGAAATTCAGGACGTGGTAGATACTTATCAGTCAGGCATTCAAATTACCAGTGTCAACTTACAGGATGCGCAGCCGCCGGAACAAGTCCAAAACTCGTTTGAAGATGCTATTAAAGCCCGGGAAGATGAGCAGCGCTTGATTAACGAAGCGGAAGCCTACTCTAATGACGTGGTGCCTAAAGCTCGTGGTGCGGCGGCCAGAAAGATACAGGAAGCCGAAGGTTATAAGGAACAAGTGATTGCTCAAGCCGAGGGTGAAACCAACCGTTTTACCAAGTTATTGACGGAATATACCAAAGCACCCGATGTAACACGCAAACGTCTTTACATTGAATCGATGGAAGCGGTATTGACTGAAACAAGCAAGGTTTTGGTTGATGTTAAAGGCGGCAATAATATGCTTTATTTGCCGTTGGATAAAATGTTACAGCAACAAGCTTCATCGCAACCATCACTCACGAACTCACCAACAAGTACTGCCGATCAACCTCAGTCCCAACCGACTGCGGTACAAGAGCCGGCTGTTGAGCGGACTTCAATTCGTAGCCGTGACGCAAGGGGACGTTAATGACACCAAATAAAATTTTAGTAGGCTTGGCAGCATTTTTGTTGTTGGTTGGCTCAATGTGTGTGTTTTCTGTTAGTCAAACAGAAAAAGCGATTAAATTTCGTTTGGGTGAAATCGTAAAAAACGATTACGAACCCGGATTGCATTTTAAGCTGCCTTTTATCAACAATATCAAAAAGTTTGATGCCCGCATTCAAACAATGGATGCGAAACCCGAGCGTTTTTTAACCGCTGAAAAGAAGAACGTTATTGTTGATTCTTTTGTCAAGTGGCGTATTGGCAACGTGAGCACTTTTTATACCACCGTTGCCGGTGATATTGATCAGGCTAATTTGCGTTTGGATCAAATTATTAAAGATGCTTTTCGGAGCGAGTTTAGCAAGCGTAATATCAAGCAGCTGATTTCAACCGATCGTAGCGCAATACGTGAGATTTTAACCAATAATTCCAAGGCGGTCGCGGCTGACTTAGGTATGGAAATTATTGATGTTCAAGTGATGCGCATTGATTTACCTCCCGAAGTCAGTACCTCGGTATTCCGTAGAATGGAAGCAGAACGTGAACGGGTAGCACGTGAATTTCGTTCGCAAGGTGCGGAAGCCGCCGAAAGAATTCGTGCGGATGCAGACAGGCAGCGTGTTGTTACGTTGGCTAATGCCTTTCGTGATGCAGAAAAGTTGCGGGGGGAGGGTGATGCCACTTCAGCAGATATCTATGCCAAGGCGTATGGCGCAGATACCGAGTTCTTTACTTTTTACCGTAGCTTGAATGCTTATAAAAAGACTTTTTCCAGTTCGGGCATGTTGGTGCTGGATCCTGATTCTGACTTTTTTCAGTATTTTAAGAAACAAAAGTAGCTATAAAACGTTGGGATTGTTCTTCGCAGAAAATCCCATCAGTATTTGAAAATATAAAAACGCTCCGCTTGCGGGGCGTTTTGTTTGAGTGGACATATAAAACATGCAACAAAAAAATTCCTGGCTTTTGCCCGATGGCATAGATGAAGTTTTGCCGGAAGAGGCTAAACATCTGGAAAGCTTGCGCCGCAAGCTACTGGATTTGTTTGCTTGCTGGGGTTATGACCTGGTTATTCCCCCCTTTATTGATTTTCTGGATTCCTTACTGACCGGTTCAGGACATGACCTGGATTTGCAGACCTTTAAACTGACTGATCAAATTAGTGGTAAAATGCTCGGCGTAAGAGCTGACATGACGCCGCAAGTAGCCAGAATAGATGCTCACAACCTTAAGCATGAATGGCCAACGCGTTTGTGCTATGCAGGGACTATATTGCATACCCGTGGCGATCCGCTGGAAAAGACCCGTAGCCCCATGCAAATCGGTGCCGAACTTTTCGGACACGCCGGTAAAGAAAGTGATGTAGAAGTTATCCGCTTGATGCTGGAAATGCTGGCCATAACCGGCTTGCAAAATGTTCACCTGGATTTGGGGCATGTGGGTATTTACCGTGCTTTATCCAGACAAGCAGAATTAACCGAGTTTCAGGAACGTGAATTATTTGACGTCATGCAGCGTAAAGCCAGACCTGAACTTCAGGGTTTGATGGACAACTATGCAATCGATAGTGATCTTAAACTCATGTTTTTGAAGTTACCTGAATTGAATGGTGGCAAAGACACGATTAATAAAGCCAAAGCCGTGTTTTTGAAAGCCAATGATGATGTAAAAAATGCCTTGGCGGATTTGGATGCCATTGCGGAAAAGCTGGCAGCGCGTTTTCCGTCACTGCCGGTCAGTTTCGATTTAGCCGAGTTGCGCGGTTATCATTATCATACCGGCATGGTATTTGCCGCTTTTATACCCTCCGTGGGCAGAGAAATAGCCAGAGGCGGGCGTTATGATAATATTGGCGCAGTGTTTGGACGTGCGCGTCCGGCGACGGGTTTTAGTGCGGATTTAAAATTACTGTCAGCACTTAGTAAGCAAGCCTGCCCTGTAACGTCGCGTGAGCTTATTTTTGCGCCGTATTTGGATGATGTCGCGTTAAACGAAAAAATCAGAGACTTACGAGCTCAACAACTGGCTGTTGTTCAACAATTGCCGGGACAAACCGGAAGTGCAAAAGAATTAGCTTGCACCTCTATTTTAGAACTAGATAATCAAAATTGGGTCGTCAGACCGTTAGCTTAAGCCTGGAAAAATTATGGGAAAAAACGTCGTTATCATCGGCACTCAATGGGGTGACGAAGGAAAAGGTAAACTGGTTGATTTATTGACCGAACAAGCACACGCAGTCGTGCGTTTTCAGGGCGGCCACAATGCCGGACATACGCTGGTAATTCGCGGCGAGAAAACCGTATTGCACCTTATTCCTTCCGGCATACTCAGGGAAAATGTGTTGTGTATGATTGGTAATGGGGTTGTGTTGTCGCCGAATGCCTTAATGGAAGAAATCGGATTTTTGGAAAAAGCCGGTATTCAGGTCAGAAACCGTTTACTTATCAGTGAAGCTTGTACCCTGATTTTACCTGTACATGTCGCTATTGATCAGGCGCGTGAAAAAGCGCGTGGCGGTAAAGCGATTGGTACAACCGGACGCGGCATTGGCCCTGCTTATGAAGACAAAGCGGGGCGACGGGGCTTGCGTGCCGGCGACTTGCTGAATGCTGAAAGCTTTGCCGAAAAGCTCAAAGAGCTGGTTGAGTATCATAACTTTATGTTGACTCACTATTACCATACAGAGGCCGTCGATTATCAGCAGACCCTGGATGAAGCACTTGCCTTGGGCGAGCACATCAAGCCTATGTTAACGGATGTCAGCGAAGCGCTTTATACGTTTCAGGCGGAAGGCAAAAACCTGTTGTTTGAAGGGGCTCAAGGCGCCTTGCTGGATATTGATCACGGTACTTTTCCTTATGTCACTTCATCCAGTACCACGGCGGGCGGCGCAGCGACAGGTAGCGGTCTGGGACCGCTTGATCTTGATTATGTTCTGGGTATCACCAAGGCTTACTCAACACGCGTTGGCAATGGCCCGTTTCCCTCTGAATTGCATGATGCTTGTGGTGATCATCTGGGTACAAAAGGTCATGAGTTTGGCGCGACTACCGGACGTAAACGTCGCACCGGTTGGTTTGATGCGGTCGCCATGCGCAAATCGGCAAAACTAAACAGCTTAAGCGGTATTTGTTTAACCAAGCTGGATGTTCTGGATGGAATGGCAACCATTGGTATTTGTACGGCTTATCAATTAAACGGTGAAGTGACTGAAACAGCGCCTTTAGGCGCGGATCAGTATGAGCAATGCCATGCCATTATTGAAGAAATGCCGGGTTGGACTGAAAATACGGCTGGTGTGACGGATTATAATGCGTTGCCTGATAATGCTAAAGCCTACATTAAAAGGCTTGAAGAGCTGGTTGGCGTTAAGGTGACCATCATTTCAACAGGTCCTGAAAGAGACGAAACCATTGTGCTTGAACATCCGTTTGCTTGATGGCTGGGTTGTACTTTTCACTGAGGGTAAGCGAGTCATAAGATAACACCACGAAGAAATAAGTGGGTTTGCTGATTTTGTTTTGCTTAAGTGGCCGGATGTGCTTCTCACAGGGAAGCACATCTTTCATTTAGCGTCTAAAATTAAATCAGTTACCGGCTATACGTTTGGTGATCTTGGTGGTAACACAACTTGTTGTTGGCTGTATTGTCCTGCCAAGGGCATTGATCAAGCGTTAGCCTCTATAAGCAATAAATTCAAGTGTAGTCACTTTTCAAGCGGTCATCGATATGGAAAAAATAAAAGTTCTCTTTGTCTGTATGGGCAATATTTGTCGTTCACCGACGGCTGAAGGCGTTTTTGAAAAACTGCTTAAAGAACAAAATTTAGAGGCGTATTTTACTATCGATTCAGCGGGTACGCATGCGTATCATGTCGGTGAGCCACCTGACTGGCGCTCGCAACAGGCGGCTTTGGATCGGGATGTTGAGCTTGCCCATTTACGCGCCAGAAAAGTCATTATGGGCGATTTTGAGGATTTTGATTTCTTGTTGGCAATGGATGATGATAATTTTGCCACGCTGATGAGTGCCTGTCCCGAAGCCTATAAGAGCAAAATCAGCTATTTTCTTGATTACGCGCCGCAGTTGGATGTTAGGGAAGTACCTGATCCCTACTTTGGTGGAAAATACGGTTTTGAGCGGGTACTGGATATGATAGAAGCAGCTTCGGTGGGGTTTTTATCCATGTTACAGAAAACAGGGCGTATTAATGAAAAAATTTAAGGTGACATCATGGCAATAGTATCGAATACCGTGGGTTATCTGGATGGTGATGTGTTGCTGGAGGCTTTTTTTGCTTTTGACGATTCATTAACAGGTCGTAGACCCGCCGTTTTAATTAATCATACCTGGGCTGGCAGGGATGATTTTGTTGCAGAAAAAGCTAAAAAAATAGCCGCATTAGGTTATGTCGCTTTTGCTGTTGATATGTACGGTAAAGGCGTTTTGGGTACAACGGCTGAAGAAAATGCAAAACTCATGCAGCCTTTTATGGATGACCGGCAAATGCTGGCAAAGCGCATGCAAGCGGCATTGTATGCCGTTAAATTATTGCCTTGGGTTGATGACAGTAAAGTGGCGGCAATGGGGTTTTGTTTTGGCGGCTTGTGCGCACTTGATTTAGCCAGGACGGGCGCTGCTTTAAAAGGCGTTGTTAGTTTTCATGGTTTGTTGGGAGCACCCGACAATGCTCAGGATAATAGTATTAAAGCCAAGGTTCTGGTTTTGCATGGTCACGATGATCCTATGGGGCCTGTTGAGCAAGTTATTGCTTTTGAACAGGAGATGACGAAAGCGGGTGTGGATTGGCAGTTTCATACCTTTGGTAATACTATGCACGCATTTACCAATCCGGTTGCCAATAATCCGGATTTTGGCACCGTATTTCAGCCTGATGCAGACCGTCGCTCATGGTTGTTGATGGAAAACTTCCTGACGGAAATCTTTGCTTAAATCTTAAGCCATCAACAGCTTCGACTCACTATTGACGTGTGTTATAATACCTGAGTTATTTAAAGTCATATAGACGCACTCAACGAAAGGAATCGTGAGCGGTGCGGTTGTATTTAATCAATAAACCCTACCGATGCCTTGTTATCGGTAAATTGTTTATATAGGGATCAATGTCAAACTTCGCTAAAGAAATTATTCCAGTCAATCTCGAAGACGAGATGAAACAGTCCTATCTCGATTACGCCATGAGCGTTATCGTGGGTCGAGCACTTCCAGATGTCAGAGATGGCCTAAAACCGGTTCATCGCCGCGTGTTATATGCGATGAGTGAGTTAGGCAACGATTGGAACAAGCCTTACAAAAAATCAGCCCGTATTGTCGGTGATGTTATTGGTAAATATCATCCTCATGGTGATACTGCGGTTTATGACACCATGGTGCGTATGGCGCAGTCTTTTTCCATGCGCTATATGCTGATTGACGGGCAGGGTAATTTTGGCTCGGTTGATGGTGATCCACCGGCTGCCATGCGTTATACGGAAGTTCGTATGGCGAAAATAGCCCATGAATTGCTGGCTGATCTGGATAAAGAGACGGTTAATTTTATCCCCAACTATGATGAGTCAGAGATACAGCCAGAAGTATTACCCACACGTGTACCCAACTTATTGGTGAATGGTTCATCAGGTATTGCTGTGGGTATGGCGACCAATATACCACCGCATAATTTAACGGAAGTGGTCAGTGCCTGTTTGGCAATGATTGATAATCCTGATGTCACTATCTTTGATTTAATGGAGCATATTCCAGGCCCTGATTTTCCTACCGCCGCTTTTATTAATGGTGCGGCCGGTATTTATAGCGCTTATACGACCGGCCGTGGCAAGATTTATCTACGCGCCCGTTGTCATTTTGAAAATATTGGCGATAGCAGTCGGCAAGCGATTATCACCACAGAATTACCGTATCAGGTCAACAAAGCACGGTTGCTAGAGAAAATTGCCGAACTGGTTAAAGAAGGCAAACTTGAAGGTATTTCCGGTTTGCGTGATGAATCCGATAAAGACGGCATGCGCATGGTGGTCGAATTACGTCGCGGTGAAGTGCCTGAAGTGGTATTAAACAACCTTTATAAACAGACGCAATTTCAGACCGTTTTTGGCATTAATATGGTTGCCTTGCTGGATGGTCGACCGCACTGTATGAACCTGCGGGATATTATTAGTGCGTTTATTAATCACCGCCGCGAAATTGTTACTCGCAGAACGATTTTTAATCTGCGCAAAGCCCGTGAAAGAGCGCACATCCTGGAAGGTCTTGCCGTCGCTTTGGCTAATATTGATGTGATGATCGAATTGATCAAGACCTCCAGTAATCGCGAAGAAGCCAAGGTTGGCCTGCTTTCAAAAACCTGGGATGCAGGACTGGTTTCCACTTTGTTGGAACGCGCTGATGCCTCGCGCTCCAGACCGGAAGACCTGTCTGAAGAGTTTGGTATTCACGCCGGTATTTACCGTCTTTCCGAAACGCAGGCTCAGGCTATTCTGGATTTGCGTTTACATCGTTTGACCGGGCTGGAACAGGACAAGATAGTTCAGGAATATAAACAACTGCTGGAACAAATTGACGAATACTTGTTTATTTTAGGTAACGATATACGATTGATGGAAATCATTAGGGAAGAATTGGTTGCCATTAAAGAGCAGTATTCTGATCCACGTCGCACCGAAATTATCCAGAATCAGCTGGATTTATCAGAGCAGGATTTAATCACCGAAGAAGATATGGTCGTTACCATGTCTCATGAAGGCTATGTCAAGTCCCAGCCTTTAAGCGATTACAAGGCACAGCGCCGTGGCGGTCGAGGCAAATCAGCGACAGCTACTAAAGAGCTGGATTATGTTGACAAGCTGATCGTTGCCAATACACACGACACCATTTTATGCTTCTCTTCATTGGGTAAGGTTTATTGGCTGAAAGTGTATCAATTGCCTGTTGCAAGTCGTGCAGCGAGAGGTAAGCCTTTTGTTAATTTATTGCCGCTTGAGCAGGGTGAGAAAATTAATGCTATATTGCCTATTCGTGAATTCACGGACAATAAATTTATTTTCATGGCGACTTCAGCGGGTACTGTTAAAAAGACCCCGTTAAAAGAATTTGAGCGTCAACGCGCTACCGGCAAAATTGCTATCGATTTAAGGGAAGACGATACGCTGGTTGGTGTTGCTGTAACGGACGGACAGCAAAATGTTTTATTGTTTGGCAGTACCGGTAAAGCCGTCTGTTTTAATGAAGCGGATGTGCGTTCCATGGGCAGAACTGCGTCAGGTGTGCGTGGCATGCGCCTACAGGAAGGTCAAAAAATCATTTCCTTGATTATTGCCACCGAAGGCACGGTGCTGAATATTACCGAGAACGGTTATGGCAAGCGCACCAAACTTGAAGAGTTTACCTGCCATAAACGCGGTGGACAAGGCTTGATTGCCATACAAACCTCGGATCGTAATGGTGCTGTAGTCGGTGCCGTATTGGTGAATGATAATGATGAAATCATGTTGATTACCGACGGCGGTACCTTGGTGCGTACCCGTGTTGACGGTATTTCGGTGGTCGGCAGAAATACCCAGGGTGTCACGATTATTCGTCTGGATAAAAAAGAAAAAGTTATTGGCGTTGACAAGATTGAAGGTTTGGCGGGTGTTGATGATGATGAAGAAGACGAGGATATTGAGGGTGTGGATATAGTTGTTGAGGGCGTGGACGATGGCAATGAAGCGCCAGAAAACGACCCCATTGATGACCAAGACATACAAGAATAAGTATACGTCATGAGCAAACGGGCGTTCTGTCACATAATTCAAGTTGCTTTATTCAACGGGCAGAATAGCACCGATAAAAGGCTCAGGCTATGCTGAAAAAAGTACGTATTAATAATTTCTTGTCGTGTCAAGATACGGAAATAGAGCTGGATAATATTACCGCTTTAATCGGCCGTAATGCGGCGGGTAAGAGTAATGTCTTGAAAGCGATTCAGTGGTGCGCTCAATTTGCGGTGGGTAATATTCCCCTTTATGAGTATTTCAGTCCTTTTAGTGAGATAAAAGCAGAGTGCGATATTGAATTTTTAATCAATGATGAAACATTTAAGTATGAAATAAGGATAACAAGAAAATCTCCTGGATTGGGATTGGCATCTATAGGCAAAAAGGAAGATACCGTTTTAATAGAAAAATTATCCTGCTATATAAATGATGAGTGGCTATTAGTTGCCGACAGGGAAGATGTTTGTGCAACACATTATAATGAAGAAGCAATTAATGTTGAGATAAATGCTGAAATAGCAATGATAAGCTCTCTGCTTGCATTACTACCTAAAAAAAGACTAAATCCAACCATTAACAAAGTTTTTAACTACCTATCGGAAATAAAATATTACACCTTAGAAAGCGATCAATATGAAAATGGGGCTTTAGGTAAGTATTCTCATATTGTTCTTGATAGTGCTTATGATGAGTGGCTATCTAAAAATAATAAATCAGAATTATCGGTTGTAATGAGATTATTACGTCTATGGCATGAAGATAAAGATTTGCTGGAAGAGATAGAAGCACTTGTTGGAAAAAATGGTTTAAACTTGATTGATAACATAGTTATTAGTAAATCGAGTTTTGGGCAACAGGATGAAAATCTATTTTATGTAGTTAAATTTAATGTAGCGGACACTACGGTAAGTTACACCCAATTATCTTATGGCACACAGCGCGTTTTAACCTTATTGCTTGCGCTACTCTATGATAAAAATAGCACGCTGCTCATAGAGCAACCCGAAGACGGCATTCATTCGGGTTTGTTAAAAAAATTGTTGCCGCTGTGTTTTGAATATGCAGCCGTTTATAACAGGCAGCTTATTATCGCTACGCATTCCCCCGAAGTTATTAATTTATTGCCGCCTGAAAGTATCAGATTGGTAAGGATGACTGAAAACGGCACGAAAGTATCGCCTTTGGATGAAGAACGAATACCCTTTATACTCAACTATATAGAAAATGAAGGGGTTTTGTTTGATTTTATTGAATCATTGGATGATGAATAATGTATGTGGTAATTGCGGAAGATACTAGCGACTTTAACTGCTTGAGAATATTAATTAAACGGTTGGAAAATAAGGAAGCGATTTCGGTAGAGGGAAAAGGGTTTGGCAGTTGTGGCAATATGATGAACAAAGGTGCTAAGTTCTTAAGTTCCTACAATGAACAGAATAAATACCGTAAATTAATTATTTGCCATGATAGGGATGAAAGTTCATATCAAGGGATATATGAAAAAGTTGTCTCAAAAATTGTAAATAATGCGAAGATTAAATCTGAAAAATTAATTTGCATATTAATTCCAACCAAAGAGATTGAAGCTTGGATATTGGCCGATATAAAAGCTGTTTCAAAGGTGATTCCATCGTGGCAACCTAAAGACGAATATCTACACCCAGAAGACATAAAAGACCCGAAAGAAACTTTAATAAGGTTAAGTAGAACAAACAGACCTAAGCCTCTGTATAGTCATAACACGCACAATGAACAAATAATGAAACATATCGATTTAGAAATGATTAAGAAAAAATGCCCCTCTTTTGCTGAATTGGCCAAGTTTGTCGAAAGTGGTACTGCTAATTATCCAAAAAGAAATGTAAGTATTCACTTCCCCCTTTGAAAAAGGGGGAATGAGGGGGATTTATCTAAGAAAATCTCCCCTAACCCCTCTTTTATAAAGAGGGGGGACTGAATACTTACAAAGAAATAGCTTAATAACTAATCAACCTAACTAAGGGAAATCCAATGTCCAGAGTTTATAATTTTAGTGCGGGGCCGTCAGTATCCCCTGAATCGGTATTGCTGCAAGCTCAGCAAGAGTTATTGGAATGGCGCGATAGTGGCATGTCCGTGATGGAAATGAGTCATCGCGGCAAGCATTTCTCGACTATTGCCGAAGAGTTGGAAAGTGATTTAAGAAGTTTGCTGGCTGTTCCCGATAATTATAAGGTGTTGTTTTTGCAAGGCGGCGCATCAGCGCAGTTTTCATTGATTCCACAAAATATTTTAAAGGATAAAACCAAAGCGTGTTATCTGAATACCGGTGCATGGTCTGAAAAAGCCATTAAAGACGCACAGAGTTATTGTGAGGTGATAGTCAGTGCAAGCTCGGAAGATACCCGATTTACCAGTATTCCCGAGGCATCAACCTGGCTTTTGGACGAGCAGTCGGCTTATCTGCACTATACCTCGAATGAAACCATTCATGGCGTAGAATTTCAAAGTACTCCCGACTCCAATGGCTTGCCGCTGGTCTCGGATATGTCATCCAATATTTTATCGCGCAAAATTGATGTCAGTCAGTATGGGTTGATTTATGCGGGAACTCAAAAAAATATGGGGCCGGCCGGTGTTACCGTGGTTATTGTCAGGGATGATTTAATCGGACATGCCGGCAAGACAACGCCCCCGGTATTTAATTATGCCGAGCAGGCAAAAAACCAATCCATGCTCAACACCCCAGCAACCTACAATTGGTATCTGGTGGGTCTGGTGCTTAAGTGGTTAAAAGCGCAAGGTGGCGTTGAGGCTATTGAACAACTTAATATTGCCAAAGCGGCAAAGCTGTATCAAGCCATTGATCAATCGACTTTGTATTCAAATCCGGTAGCTGTTCCGTTTCGTTCACGCATGAATGTACCGTTTATTCTGGGCGACGAAAGCTTGGACAAGCCTTTTCTTGCGGCAGCGGCAGCGAACGGACTGTTTGAATTAAAAGGCCATCGTTCGGTGGGTGGTATGCGTGCCAGCATTTACAATGCCATGCCGGAAGCGGGTGTCTTGGCCTTGATTGATTTTATGGCTGAATTTGAACGCACCCATTAATCGAAACCTATCAACACAGAGCAGCGTAATGTCATCAATCACCCCCCTTTCTGATTTAAGAGACAAAATTGATGCAATCGATGAGCAGATTCTGCAATTGATTAATCAGCGTGCGTCTTGTGCGGTTGAAGTAGCCAAAACCAAAAGTGCTCAGGGCGAGCAAGGTACTTTTTATCGTCCGGACAGAGAGGCATTGGTTTTAAGGCGAATTATGGATTTAAATCAAGGGCCGTTGACTGATGACACCGCTGCCCGCTTTTTTAGAGAGATAATGTCGGCTTGTTTGGCGTTGGAAAAGCCAATGGATATTGCTTTTTTAGGGCCTGAAGGTACATTTACCCAGCAAGCGGCCTATAAGCATTTTGGTCATGCGGTTAAAACCATTCCGGTTGCCACCATAAACGAGATATTTAACGCGGTGGAATGCGGTCATTGCGAGTTTGGCGTGGTTCCCGTTGAAAACTCTACTGAAGGTATCATTAGCCATACCTTGGATCGGTTTTTAACCTCACCGCTGAAAATTTGCGGTGAAGTTGAAATCAGGGTGCATCAAAACCTGATGGGGCAAGCAACCCATCTTGCTGAAATCACTGAAGTGTTTTCGCATCAGCAATCGCTGGCGCAATGTCGTCAGTGGTTGGAAAATCATTTACCACAGGCGAAACTGACTGCGGTTAACAGTAATGCCGAGGCGGCACGTCTGGCGACAATCAATAAACAGACCGCAGCGATTGCGGGTGTTGTTGCTGCTGAAATTTATAATCTAAAGATTATTGAAGAAAGTATTGAGGACGAGCCCAATAACACGACCCGGTTTATTATTATTGGCCAACAATCGCCGTCACCTACCGGCAACGATAAAACCTCGCTGGTTGTTTCTACCGGTAATCAGCCGGGCGCATTGCATAAAATCCTTGAGCCTTTCGCAAAATTTGGCATAGGGATGGTTAATATTGAATCCAGGCCTTCGCGGCAGGGCTTGTGGGATTATATTTTCTTTATTGATATAGAAGGGCATGGCGAAGACGAGATAATTGCCCAGGCTTTGAAAACGGTTAAAGACAACGTTAAGATGTTCAAATTATTGGGGTCTTATCCTAAAGCCGTTCTATAACCTGTTGTCTCTATTTATTCTCGCTGCGGTACTAGTAAAATATTTTTAGTTAAAATTCATGAATAACACCGATAACATTTACAATCTTGCCGCAGCGGGTGTGCAGCGCCTTATTCCTTATAAGGCGGGCAAGCCGATTGAAGAACTTGAACGCGAACTGGGACTCACCCGGATTATCAAGTTGGCATCCAATGAAAATCCTTTGGGGCCGGGGAAAAAAGCTCTGGCTGCCATTCAGGCAACGTTGCCTACTTTGGCGCTGTATCCCGATGGCAGTGGCTTTGCATTAAAACAGGCGTTAGCCGAGAAATATGCGCTCGATCCGAGCCAGATAACGCTGGGTAACGGTTCCAATGAGCTTCTTGAACTGGTAGCCAGGGCGTTTTTAACACCGGCGCTTGAGGTGGTCTTTTCACAACATGCTTTTGCTGTTTACCCTATCGTAACGCAAGCTGCAGGCGCGACTGCGGTTGTTGTTCCGGCCTTGAATTATGGTCACGATTTGGATGCCATGCTCCAGGCAGTCACTGAAAAAACACGTTTGGTGTTTATCGCTAATCCCAATAATCCGACGGGTACTTTGCTAAGTCAAGCGAGTTTGGAGCACTTTATCAGTGCCTTGCCGGACACCTGTTTGTGTGTGCTTGACGAGGCTTATTTTGAATTTGTCAGTCACGTTGAGTTGGTTAACTCAATTGATTGGTTGAAAAAATTTCCTAATTTATTAATTACAAGAACTTTTTCCAAAGCTTACGGACTGGCCGGATTGCGGGTCGGTTATGGTTTATCCAGTCCACAACTTGCCGATATTCTTAATCGGGTGCGTCAGCCTTTTAATAATAATATGCTGGCTTTAGTCGCAGCAGAAGCGGCTTTGTCTGATGATGAATATCTGCAACAGACTATTGAAGTGAATGAGCAGGGGATGCAACAATTAACGGAGGGCTTTAAAAATCTGGGTCTGGAATGGATTCCGTCAGCGGGAAATTTTGTATTGGTCGATTTAAAGCAAGCAGGGCAGCCTGTTTATGAGGCTTTGCTACGTAAGGGCGTTATTGTAAGACCCGTCGGTAATTATGAATTACCCAATCATTTGCGCATCAGCATCGGCACGGCATCAGAAAACCAATTATTTCTCCAGGCGTTAACGGCTACGTTGGCTAATGTTTGACCGACTTTGTATTGTCGGTGTTGGCTTAATTGGCGGTTCAGTTGCTCGTGCGGCCAGACATTATGGGTTAAGCAAAAGCATTGTCGGCTATGGTCGCCAGGAGGATTTGCAAAATCTGGAGACGGCAAAACGACTGGGTGTTATTGATGACTATTATTTGCAGATAGGGCAAGCTTTGCACGGTGCTGATTGTGTTGTGATAGCCACGCCGGTTGCGTCTATTGAAAGCATTTTTGAATTGCTTAAACCGTTTTGGTCGGAACACGCTGTTTATACCGATGTAGGCAGCACCAAGGGCAGTGTGGTTGTAGCGGCACAGCGGGTTTTTGGCACAGTACCTGATAATTTGGTGCCGGCGCATCCCATTGCGGGGGCCGAGCAGAGTGGTGTGGACGCCTCTGTAGTTGATTTGTTTGTGAACAAACGCCTCATTATTACGCCTTTAGGTCATACCCGGACAGACGCCTTGCATAAAATCCAAGGTTTCTGGGAGCGCTGCGGATCGGTGGTATCAATGATGGATGTCAATCATCATGATGCGGTGTTGGCGGCTACCAGTCATTTACCCCATATTTTGGCTTTCGCTTTAGTGGATATGCTGGGTCATAAAGATGAGCAAAGTGAAATTTTTAAATATGCGGCAGGCGGCTTTAGAGATTTTACCAGGATTGCATCCAGCGATCCGACCATGTGGCGGGATATTTGTTCGGCCAATAAAAACGAAATAATCCCGTTGCTTGAACGCACCAGGGAACAACTGGATAAAATACAACGCTTGCTTGAAAATGATGATAGCCAGCAGCTTTTAACCCTTTTTGCGTATGCCAACACTGCAAGGCAGCGCTTTCTTAATCAGTTTGAAGGAAATATGTCAAAATCAATCACATTTGAAGTGCAACCAGGTGGCGTGTTACAGGGTGAAGCGCGAGTGCCGGGTGACAAATCCATGTCACATCGTTCTGTTATGCTAGGCTCCTTGGCTGATGGCATTACTCATGTTAAAGGCTTTCTTGAAGCCGAAGATGCCCTGGCAACATTGCAGGCATTTCGTGACATGGGCGTGGAAATTGAAGGGCCGGTTAATGGTTGTTTAACGATTCATGGCGTTGGCAAACAGGGTTTAAAAGCACCTAAAAATGAATTATATTTGGGCAATTCGGGTACTTCCATGCGCTTGTTGAGCGGATTGTTGGCGGGACAGTCATTTAATTCTGTATTGACTGGCGATAAGTCTTTATCCGGCAGACCCATGAAACGGGTCACCGAGCCGTTAGCGTTGATGGGGGCTGATATAAAAGCCACCGAAAAAGGCACTGCACCGCTTTATATTACCGGCAAAGCCGGCCAATTGAAGGGTATAGATTACGTGATGCCCATGGCAAGCGCACAAGTAAAATCCTGTTTGTTGTTGGCAGGCATGTATGCCGAAGGTGAAACCAGTGTTACCGAGCCTGCACCGACACGCGATCACACTGAACGCATGTTGTCAGGATTTTCATATCCGGTTAAGAAGCAAGGCAGTAAAGCCAGTATTACTGCTGAAGGTCATTTGACGGCGGCTGATATTGATGTACCCAGTGATATTTCCTCAGCTGCTTTCTTTTTAGTCGGTGCCTCTATTGCCCCGGGTTCTGATTTATTGTTAAAGCATGTCGGTATTAATCCTACCCGCACCGGTGTTATCGACATTCTAAGGTTGATGGGGGCGAATATTGAAGTGCTTAATGAGCGTATCGTGGGCGGTGAACCGGTTGCTGATTTGCATGTGGTTTACAGTCCTTTAAAAGGCATCGATATACCTGAGCATTTAGTACCCTTGGCAATTGACGAATTTCCGGTATTGTTTGTTGCCGCCGCCTGTGCGGAAGGGCAAACCCGTTTAAGCGGTGCTGAAGAACTTAGAGTCAAGGAATCAGACCGTATTCAGGTTATGGCCGACGGCTTGCAACTATTGGGTGTCGATGCACAGCCCACTGCGGATGGCATGATTATTCAAGGTGGTTCAATAGGCGGCGGTGTGGTGACATCACATGGCGATCATCGCATTGCCATGTCTTTTTCGATTGCCGGATTGCGGGCCAATGCGCCCATTACCATTCTGGATTGCGCTAATGTGAATACCTCTTTTCCCGAGTTTAAAGACTTGGTGAAACGTTTGGGATTGGCTTTGGTTTGTACGGAGTCCTGATGCACATCCCGGTTTTAACAATTGATGGCCCGAGTGGTGCCGGCAAAGGGACAGTCAGTCGATTGGCAGCAAAAAAACTGGGTTGGAATTATCTGGACAGTGGTTCTATTTATAGATCATTGGCTATTGCGCTGCAAAAGATGTCTGTTGATTTTGAAAGTGTCAGTGAGATTGTTAAAGTAGCGCAAGCGATGACGTTAGAGTTTGACTGTGGTGATGAATTAATCGTCAAACTCAATGGCGAGGACATTACCCGTCAATTAGGGCTTGAAAGTACGGGCAATATCGCTTCACGGATTGCCGCACTGCCGGACGTTCGGCGGGTATTATTGCAGAAGCAGCGAGATTTCAGGCAGGCGCCTGGACTGGTTGCAGATGGCCGTGATATGGGCACTGTCGTTTTTCCGGAGGCTGATAATAAAGTTTTTTTAACGGCCAGCGCAGAAAAAAGAGCCGAAAGAAGATATAAACAGTTGATGGAAAAAGAAATAGATGCTAACCTTGCACAAATAACCAATGAGATAGAAGTGCGTGATCGCCGCGATACCGAGCGTGAAAACGCTCCATTGGCAATGGCAAGTGACGCACTTTATATCGATTCTTCAGACATGACAATAGATGCCGTGATTGAAGAAGTTTTGAATTTAATCCGTTAAGGGTTTTTGTCTGGCCTCACTTAATTGTAAGTGTGGTTTTTTTTAACTTTGATAAAGAAAAGGTTTGTTCGAGTTTCGACAAACTTGGGAAATAATAAAATGAGCGAAAGCTTTGCTGCATTACTCGAAGAAAGTTTAACCAGAACCAAAATGAGTCCTGGTGCCATGTTGATGGGTACAGTAATTGATATCGAAAATGATATGGTTATTGTCAGTACACATTCTAAATCAGAAGGCGTCATTCCTAAATGGCAGTTTCTAAACAACGATGGCGAATTAGAAGTTGCAATTGGCGATGAAGTCGAAGTTGCACTTGATTTATTTGAAGACGGTTTAGGCGCTACACTTCTTTCCAGAGATAAAGCTAAGAAAAACAAAGCCTGGTCCGAACTCGAAACTGCTTTTGATAAAGAAGCAACCATTATCGGTCGTATTACCGGTAAAGTTCGCGGTGGATTTACAGTGTCGGTTGGAGCGTTACGCGCCTTCTTGCCTGGTTCATTGGTTGACGTTCGCCCAATCAGAGATACGACTTTCCTGGAAAATCGTGATCTGGAATTTAAAGTTATCAAAATCGACCAAAAACGTAATAACGTTGTTCTGTCACGTCGCGCCGTTGTAGAAAAAGAATACAGTGCAGAAAGAGAAGAATTACTGAAAACACTGGAAGAAGGCGCAGTGGTTACCGGTGTTGTTAAAAATCTGACTGATTATGGCGCATTCATTGATTTGGGTGGCATTGACGGTCTGTTGCATATTACTGATATGGCATGGCGTCGTGTACGTCATCCGTCTGAGTGTGTTGAAATCGGTCAGGAAATTAAAGTTAAAGTCCTGAAATACGACAAAGACAAAAATCGTGTCTCTTTGGGCATGAAACAAATGGGTGAAGATCCATGGCAAAACATTGCTCGCCGTTATCCGGCTGGAACGCGCGTATTTGGTAAAGTTAACAATTTGACGGATTACGGTTGCTTTATTGAAATTGAAGAAGGCGTTGAAGGTTTGGTTCACGTTTCTGAAATGGACTGGACCAACAAAAACGTTAACCCATCCAAGCTTGTTCAGTTAGGTGATGACGTTGAAGTCATGGTTTTGGAAATCGATGAAGAACGTCGTCGTATTTCTTTAGGCATGAAGCAGTGCAAAACCAATCCATGGGATGAGTTTGCAGCAACGCACAACAAAGGCGATAAAATATCAGGAAAAATTAAATCAATTACTGATTTTGGTATTTTCATTGGTCTTGACGGCGGTATTGATGGTCTGGTTCACATGTCTGATATTTCATGGGCAGATGACAACGAAGCATCAGTTCGCGAGTTCAAAAAAGGCGATGAACTGGAAACTGTTATTTTAGCGGTTGACTCCGAACGTGAACGTATTTCGTTAGGTATCAAACAACTTGAACAAGACCCGTTCCAAAACTTTTTGGCGACCCATGAAAAAGGTAGCTTGGTAAAAGGAACCATCAAGGAAGTTGACGCTAAAGGTGCAGTTATTACTTTAGCGGATAATGTCGAAGGTTATTTACGTGCTTCTGAAATTCAACGTGACCGTGTAGAAGATGCACGCACATTGCTTAAAGAAGGCGATACCCTTGAAGCCAAGTTTATCGGCGTAGACAAGAAAAGCAAGTCAATTTCTCTGTCAATTAAAGCAAAAGATCAAGACGAAGAAACACATTCTATTAAAGACCATTCCCAACATTCTCAGCAATCAGTAGGTACGCCAACTATGGCTGACTTATTTAAGCAGTTGGAAAAATAAGGACTTTAGAAGAGGGTCTGTGATAACACAGATCCTCTGCGTTTTCTTTTTCACAGGATAGAATGTGACAAAATCAGAACTAATTGAAGCACTTGCTGGCAAGCAACCGCATCTGGCACTGAAAGATGTAGAGTTGGCAGTAAAATGCATCATTGAAAAAATGAACCAGGCATTATCTTCTGGAAAAAGAATTGAGATTAGAGGTTTTGGCAGTTTTTCACTGCACAAGCGCCCTCCACGTATGGGTCGCAATCCAAAAACGGGTGAATCTGTCGCATTGGCTGAAAAGCATGTTCCACATTTTAAACCCGGTAAAGAGTTGCGTGATCGAGTCGATGCCGCTAGTCAAAATTACGAAATAATAGACTAATAATTAATCAACGCAACAACAATTCGATAGGTGACAAGTTTCACCATCACTTGTAATTTTTGTTATTGCGTTGATTTTTTAGTATCAAGTTTTGTTGTGCTTCAACTTGTTTTTTGCTCCCCCGCACGCCCACGCTTACCTAAACGCCAGCTCCTGTTATTGAATTTTACGGGTAGTTCGGTTGATTTTATGTTTCAAAATCATCACTAAAAGCCAACCTGGCTTGGTTAAAAAAATAATCCTCCCCCTCAGATATACCCTGATAATCGAATTAATACCCCTTTCCATTTTTGCGCCTGTGTTACCGTTTGTTCAGGATTAATAAATTGCTATTTTTTGGGAAAGTCATATTTTATTAATTTTAATGATGTCTTGTTTTGTTTGAGCTTGATTGTATGATATATTCATTCTTAAATGAGAATGATTATTGATTCCTGAGTTTTTGGATCTTTAACAGCAATTTATTATCAAGGCTAAATTTATGGCGATGAGCTTAAAAAATCTTCATGTAGGTGACTTGGGAAAGATAATCGGCTTTGAACAAGCCGGTAAGCCCTATCGAAAAAAGTTACTGGCCATGGGCTTGACTCCGGGTACTGAATTCAGTATTACCCGATTTGCCCCCATGGGGGATCCTGTTGAAATTAAATTGCGTGGATTTTCGTTAACTTTACGTAAAGACGAAGCGGGAATATTGTTGATAGAGAAACTGTGATGAAAACTAATTTTACGGTTGGTGTGGTTGGCAACCCTAATTGTGGTAAAACAACCCTTTTTAATGTACTCACCGGTTCCAGGCAGCATGTAGGCAACTGGCCGGGCGTAACCGTTGAAAAAAAAACCGGTGAATATTCTCATGCCAATAAACTGATTGAATTAGTTGATTTGCCGGGAACCTATTCGTTAGAAGCCGCAGACGATCAGGTTTCTTTGGACGAGAAAGTGGCAAGGGATTTCGTTGCGTCCAGGGAAGCCGACTTAATCATCAATATTATCGATGCCTCTAATATAGAGCGAAACCTGTATTTAACGTCGCAACTTATTGAAATGCGCGTACCCATGATATTGGTGCTCAATATGATGGATGCGGTTAAGCAGCGCGGCATTAAAATTGACTGTGATTTTTTGGCAGAACAGTTGGGTTGTCCGGTTATTCCTATCGCAGCCTCTACCAAAGAAGGTATCGCTACCTTAAAAGCTCAAATTAACAAAGCCGCCATTACCAAGCCGGTTCCATCGGTAAGCATCAGTTATGCACCTGCTTTAGAACAAGCTATCGATGCTATTTCCCCTGCATTGATTGACAGTGCCAAGCAGCACCAATGTGATTTGCGTTGGCTGGCCGTTAGATTATTAGAAGATGATACTCTCGCCAAACAGTTTGCCGGAACCGCGCTGATGGCAACCGTTGCCAAATTACAGCGGGGTGTAGAGCTTGAAACAGACGATGAAATAGATATTCTTGCCGCAGACGCTCGTTATGGGTTTGTTAATAACCTGATTCAGGGTGCCGTTTGCAGGCTTAATGAAGTGAGTCGACATACCACAGAAAAAATCGACCATATCGTTTTAAACCGGTATTTAGGAATCCCCGTGTTTTTGTTGGTTATGTACGTGATGTTTATGTTTACCATTAACATCGGCAGTGCTTTTGTGGATTTTTTTGACCAATCAGTCGGTGCGTTATTGGTTGATGGTTTAAGCTTGGTGCTGACCGAGTTGAATTTTCCGCAATGGCTGATTGTCCTGATTACCAAGGGTGCCGGCGGTGGCATTCAGGTCGTCGCTACTTTTATACCGATTATTGGCTTTTTATTTATGTTTTTATCGGCTCTGGAGGATTCAGGTTATATGTCCAGAGCGGCTTTTGTTATGGATCGATTCATGCGCATGATTGGCTTGCCGGGCAAGTCGTTTGTACCGATGATAGTAGGATTTGGTTGTAATGTGCCCGCCATCATGGCAACCCGAACGCTTGAAAATCAACGTGACAGGATTTTGACCAACCTGATGAATCCGTTTATGTCTTGTGGTGCCAGATTACCTGTTTATGCTTTATTTGCAGCGGCGTTTTTTCCGGTGGGTGGTCAGAATCTGGTTTTTGGCTTGTATTTATTGGGCATCGCCGTAGCCGTATTAACGGGCTTGATTATGCGTCACACCTTATTTAAAGGTGAGTCTACGCCCTTTATTATGGAGCTGCCTGCTTACCATTTGCCAACTTTGCGCGGGGTTTTTATCAGAACCTGGGATCGGCTCAAATCATTTTTGCTCAATGCCGGGAAGGTGATTATACCCATGGTATTGGTTTTAAACTTTCTTAATGCGCTGGGTACGGACGGCAGTTTTGGTCAGGAAAACAGCAATAAATCAGTGCTCAGTGAAATCGGTCGAGGCTTAACGCCCGTTTTTAAACCCATGGGTATTGAAAAAGACAACTGGCCTGCAACCGTCGGTATTTTTACCGGGGTACTTGCTAAAGAGGCGGTTGTGGGTACACTCGATGCTTTATATAGCCAGCTTGGAGCCACTTCTGAAGTGCTGTCAGATAAAGCGCCGTTTAATCTTAAAGAGGCGTTAATGGCCGCTTGTGCAACCGTACCTGAAAACTTAAGCGCTATTGCCGATAATATTTTAGATCCTTTAGGATTAAATATAGGTACAGTCAATGATATAGCTTCTGCTGCCAGTGAGCAGGACGTTAAAACCGATACTTTTTCAGCGATGCAGCATAGTTTTGATGGCAAGGCAGGCGCTTTTGCTTATCTGTTGTTTATTTTGCTTTATGCACCTTGTGTGGCAGCAACGGCAGCGATTTATAGAGAAACCAATGCGGGCTGGACTTTTTTTGTGGTGTTCTGGACTACCGGAATTGCCTATATGACAGCCACTATTTTTTATCAGGCGATGACTTATAGCCAGCATCCTGACTATTCATTGACTTGGATTAGTGGATTAATCAGTGTTTTTTTATTGGTTTTAGCGGGTTTGTGGCTAACCGGAAAAAACACCCTTACAAAGCATGGCGGGGAGTCAGTCAGTGATCCTATCTGATTTACGTAGTTATTTAAAACAACAGCATAGAGTCGCTTTGGCTGATTTGGTCAATCATTTTAATATGGATGCGGATGCCTTGCGCGGTATGCTGGGCAAGTGGATAAGCAAAGGCAATGTGCGAAAACTGTCACGAGAGGCTTCTTGCGGAACCAGTTGCTGTAAATGTGACCCTGCCTTGACCGAGTTCTATGAGTGGATGGATTGATGAGGTGAAAGGTTAAAGGGACGAAATTGAGGTGCTGTTAATTTTATTATGCAGTTTATAAAAATATAAACCTTCGTGCTCTTCGTGCCTTCGTGGTGAACTATTTTTACACTAAAAACAAACAAATAACAAAACGTAAGCATATCATGACGCGCTTTATGGTAGAATTACTTAATTGCCCCGATAGCTCAGCTGGATAGAGCGGTCCCCTCCTAAGGGACAGGTCGGTGGTTCGAATCCACTTTGGGGCACCACGTACAGCAATACAGATAGAATTCATTAACCTGCGTTACCGATAACGTCCACTAATCCTGTCACGATCAAAAACGCCAATAGTCTTTAGAAATAGCGACAATTTTAAATTGCTTGCTGTTTTTAAGTTGCGTTCATAGCAAGAAATTCATTTTTTATACAGCGCTGCAAGATATAAATAAACAGCAGCCTTCAATTGAGACCCAATACATGCCATTTTCAAAACTCGGTTTATCAGATCCACTTTTACGTGCCATTGCTGATGCCGGTTACACCACACCATCACCCATTCAATTACAAGCCATTCCTGCTGTTTTAAACGGTAATGATTTACTTGCCGCCGCTCAAACGGGTACCGGTAAAACAGCGGGCTTTGCGCTGCCTATCCTGCATCGCTTATCTCAGCATTCTTACGGTGCCAACCGTCCTATCAGAGTGTTGATATTAACGCCAACCCGCGAACTTGCTGCACAAGTTGCTGAATCGGTCACTAAGTACGGTGTTCATTTACATCCTCGCTTAAAAACTGAAGTGGTGTTTGGCGGCGTAAAAATCAATCCACAGATGATGCGCTTAAGAGGTGGTGTTGATGTGCTGGTTGCCACGCCAGGTCGATTACTGGATTTGGTCAATCAAAATGCAGTCAAGCTGGATAAAGTAGAAACTCTGGTACTGGATGAAGCCGACCGGATGTTGGATATGGGCTTTATTCGCGATATTCGTAAATTGATTGCACTGCTTCCCAAAAAACGCCAAAACCTGTTGTTTTCAGCGACTTTTTCCGAAGATATACGCAAGCTCACCACAGGCTTGCTGGTCAATCCGATAAAAATCGAAGTGGCGGCCCGTAATACCGCCGCAGAAACAGTTGAGCAAATTGCTTATCTTTGCAATAAAGCCAATAAAGCCGAACTGCTTTGCCATTTGATAAAAACCAATGACTGGCAACAAGTGTTGGTATTTACCAGTACCAAGCATGGCGCTAACCGTCTGACTGAAAAACTCAACAAGATTAATATAAAAGCTGCCGCCATTCATGGCAACAAAAGCCAAGGAGCAAGAACCAGTGCTTTATCCGGGTTTAAAGCCGGTGAAATCAGGGTGTTGGTAGCGACTGATGTGGCGGCCCGAGGCATTGATATTGCCTTGCTCCCGCATGTGGTCAATTATGAATTGCCCCGTGCACCCGCTGATTATGTCCATAGAATTGGCCGTACGGGTAGGGCAGGGGAAGAAGGACAAGCCATCTCATTAGTCTCCCATGATGAAGTTTCTGCCTTGCGACTGGTGGAAAAATTAATTGGTGCACCGATTAAACGCGAGCAGATTGTCGGTTTTGAGCCTGCCGATGTTGCACCCCCAATGCCACCGGAGCCACCACGCGCCCCACGTCCACCCAGAAACTCAAGCCAGGCGCGTAAGCCTTCGGGCAATTCAAGCAATAGACCTCGATCAAGAAGCAGCGTTTAACTCGCTATACTTTTTACGGCTATCAACTTAAGCCGGGACAGATACCATCCCTTCAAGGGATGGTATCTGTAAAATCCTCCCTCTTTAAATTGCAAGTCCTTTTTACTATAAAAGCTGATTTCCCGGCATGAACGAGATTAATCATCAAGACATGGCCAGCCTTGCTTTGCAAATTAAGCAGTGGGGACTGGAGCTGGGCTTTCAGCAAGTCGGTATTACCGATACCGATTTATCAGATGCAGAAGCTCATCTGGAAAATTGGCTGGCGAATAATTTTCATGGCGAAATGGATTATATGCAGCGTCATGGCCTAAAGCGTAGCCGTCCTGCTTTATTACATGAAGGCACTACCCGGGTTATTTCGGTGCGGATGGATTACCAGTCCGAGTCGACTGCCACCATGAATCAGTCTTTGGCTGATCCCACGTCTGCTTATATTTCACGCTATGCCTTGGGTCGTGATTATCACAAAATGATGCGTAACCGCTTGCAAAAGCTTGCGGATAAAATACACGCCAACGTCTCATCATTCCCGCAACAACCGCCATTCAATTTAGGGATGCGGGCTTTTGTTGACAGTGCGCCTGTTTTGGAAAAAGCCTTGGCCGAAAAGGCGGGTTTAGGCTGGATAGGCAAGCATTCCAATTTAATCAATCGCAAAGCCGGTTCGTGGTTTTTTTTAGGCGAGATTTTTATTGATTTACCTCTGCCGGTAGATAACCCGACCACCGCTCATTGTGGCGGATGTACAGCTTGTCTTGATGTATGTCCAACCAAGGCAATAGTTGCACCCTATCAAGTTGACGCGCGGCGTTGTGTCTCTTATTTAACCATTGAACTGCACGGATCAATTCCTGAAGAATTTAGACCGTTAATAGGTAATCGTATTTATGGTTGTGATGACTGCCAGATTATTTGTCCCTGGAATCGTTTTGCCAAACTAACGGCTGAAGCAGACTTTAATCCCCGTCAGCAACTAAATACCCAACAATTGCTGGATGTCTTTGCCTGGAGTGAAGAGACTTTTTTAACAAAAACCGAAGGTTCCGCAATACGCCGGATTGGTCATGAGCGCTGGTTGAGAAACACTGCCGTAGCGCTGGGTAATGCGCCTGCATCACCACTTATTATTGAAGCCTTAATACCACAGCTTAAACATCATTCTGAAATGGTTAGAGAGCATGTGCAATGGGCATTGGATCAACATGCACGCAAACCTTGACGCCATTTAACAGTGCGTAATCCTTTGGCGAACAAGCTTAACGTCATCCGCCAAAGGTGGCTTGGTTTTTTATAAAACCAGCGACTTATGCTTTTTAATGCGCGGTATCATGATGCCATTTCGGCATTAAAATAATACTGTTGGGAAGCAGTCCCTGTTTTTTTAGAGTATCAATACTGGCAACTTTTTCAAAAGTAGTCATATCAATGACTGTCAAAGAGCCGTCATTCATATCCGGAAGATTCAAAAAATTGTTCTCTACGATGGCATAACGCTCGTCTGGCGAAAATACGACATGATGAGCGCCAGCGGCAGTCGGTATAGATTTTAGTAATACCGGTTTCAATGCCGATTGACTGATATCAAAGACATTAAGATGACCGGGTTTGGCTGTGGTGATATACAGTCGGTCATGCTTTTCGTTGAAGTAAATTTCCAGCGGTACATTCTGTGTGGCAGGATTAAATTCGTAGGCTTGTGCAAAGTCAAAGGCCTTGCTGTCGGAATTCCACAATCCTGTCCAAAGTGTGCCGCCGAACATGGTGGTTATATAAGCCATAGGCGGATTTGCCTCGGGCAGAAAAACCGCTTCTACTGTCGCAACACCAGAAGGCGACGGCTTGTCGGATAGTTTGTGGGTAGATAACACTTTACCGCTACTGGCTTCGATAACGGTTACCGTTTCGCCTGGATCGCCCAGATCAGAAGGACGTATGGTACTGGTCACCATAATGCGGTCAATATCCTCTTGCAGGCCGATACCATGCGGATAAAGAATGAATTGGGTTTTGGAATCTGCGGCGATAACCTGGGTTGGCTGGTCAGTTTGGGCATTTCCAACAATGACATTGCTGCTGCCCATGCAGGTCAAGTGCCAGGTTTTGTTGTCATTAGAAAACACCATATCTTCACTCACTTGGCAGGCAGGTATATCTATTTTTTTGATGTGGTAGGGAACATGCTTCATGTCCATAACATGAAGTGCGCCATTTCCTAAAGAAGTAATATAGGCTTTGCTAAGGTCTTTGTTGTAAAAAATGTGATGAGCAACCAAATCGTCCGGCAAAGGAATATCGTTTAAAACCTTGCCGAAATTTTTAGAGGCCGGATCAACGTCCATAATCGCTATCCCCTCGCGTCTTGGCGTTTCAGGCTTGCTTTCATAATTAACCATTGCTAATATTTCTGTTTGTCCTGTCACCGGAATCAGTACTAAAAAAGCCATCCAGGTCAACATAAGTTTTGTTTTATTCATTTTCTTTATCCTCTTTTTTGCGGTAAAAGTACCAACAATCTTAATAGCTTGTCGTTGCATTTTGTATTGTTACCCATGCCAAGCCACTGTAGCCGTGGTTGGTATAAGTTATATGCTTGCAGTAGTGATTCGGTCATCATTTTAATTTCGGGAATTATAATGAGTCCAGAGATAATTGTCTTGGCACAATAACCTTGTTAATATTTAAAAACGACCGGTCATCTCATTTTTTATAATAGCATATAGTTTACAAAAATCACCTAATATATTTTGGTAATCTGTTTAGAATAAAAAATTAGTTGATCCACGAAAAGTACAAAAACTATTTATAAAGCTTTCAATTGTTAAGTCGTTTATTAAAGAGTGAGCTGCACGGATTTTTAGTGAGCCTAACGCTTTTTTATTTCGTGTGCGTTTTTTAGTGAGGACGAACGAGATAAGTTTTGTTCGTTATCTGTAGGTCTTGGTCTGTGAATCTGGCTACCAACTTAAGCCGGGACAGATAACTTTTCGGGAACGCTGAGCCCCAGCTCGGCACGGGATAGTCAAACCGATTACTGACTACGCCGAGCTGGGGCTCAGCGCTCCCGGAATCACCAGGCCAGTTTTATTTATCAATCTTCCTTGCTGGTTTAAGACCTCGGCCTTTAGGCCGAAAGGAGCGCCCCGCAATAATACGCGCAAGCGATTATTGTTTTATC
>JBAXTQ010000139.1:0-10569 GCA_037130115.1 Methylococcaceae bacterium | reverse complement strand
GACGATGCAGTGGATTGCTTTTTAGATGTTTTTTATTTCATGCGTCGGGGCTGCAAATAAGAGGGTTTGCAGGCTCGGCATAAAGCCGCTGCTAGTGCTGGTTGCGCCGCCAAATTCAGTAAAACGGCGATCAAACAGTTTATTTTTAAGAAAAAACACATCTAATAGTTCCGGGCGCAGTACGGCGGCTAAGGCCATAGATAAGGCGATGCGCTCGGCGAAACCCAAGTGATACTGTTCAAGGCATTGGGCATAACTGGAATGATTCAAGATAGGTGGATTAACCTCTTGTACACTTGAATAGGCGCATTCTTGCTCAAAAAACAGTTTAAAGCGGGTTTCTATCACCTCGTTTAACCAGTTGAGTTCTGCGTTTAAATCATCGGCATTGGTGGTTAATTGCATGACCACTCCACCCGAACAGGATAGTCCATCCAGGGCAGTTTAAACCATTGCCAAGTCCAGGGAAAACGCGTCAACACTACGTCATAGGTTTGTTGTTCCACACGCAATAACCAACTGCCGTCGCTGGCGCTAAGACTGCCTGGGCGCAGTAAAAAACTGCCACGAAAACCGTTAACCGACATGTTGTTAAGTATCGGGGCGTTATCGATAACCGCAAGCAACAAGGCATCGCAGGCTTCTATTTGCAAAGTCGTTAACGGTGATTCCACCTCAAAGACCTCGGAAATAGCCATAGCACATAATAACTTATTAAACGGCAGCTGATATTCGGGCGGATTTAAATCTTCAGTCGCCAGATAGTGCAACAGGCTGACCGCACATTGCCGGGCGGCTGGATTATGAAACCGGTTATTTTGCATAAGATCCAGGCTCTCGAAAAAAGCACCTAAAAAAGGCCATAACAAGCAAAGCCCGGCGTTATTGATATACAGCGCTTCTGCATCACTAAAAGCGGTAAGAGGTTGAAGTGTTTCAAGACTTGCCGGTGGCTTTGATGCTTGAGGACTTGTAGTTAATTGATCAGTGCCCGTTGTTGACTCTGTTGATTTTAAAGCCAATAGATTAATAGCCTGTAACCGTTCGTTATCTATCGCTTCGGTACTTAAGTGATTCTGCTGTAACTGGTTATTTAATTGGACTTGGCTGATACCCAATAAATTAGCCCATCGCAAAGTCACTGCCAGTAAAAAATCTGCATGCTGGTTAAACGCTGGACGGCCTGTTACCAACACTTGCAAAAGACTTTGCCAACACGTTGCTTTTAAACGTGACTGAGAGATAGGACTGGGCAATGGTGTTAACACGGGCGAATCAATCGGATCAGATTTGATTGATGCCTGTACCTCTGGAGAAATTAATTGCTGATGTATTGGCACCTCTTCCCTTGGTGAAATTAATTGCTGATGCATTGATCCTTGTGCTTCTGTCAGGATAGAGAGCAACTTTATAACCGAGTCCTCAGAAGAGGCACTTAATAAAACGGTTATGATTTGTAAATAATCGTCATTAAAATAACTTAGGAGCCGTTGCAAACTGCGCGGCTCTTTAATCAGCCTGGCTAATAACTGCCTTAACACCTCTGGCTCTGTCTTAAGGAGGTTAATCAAGGTTATTTCTGGCAAATTGCGTTGACGACTATCTGCCCACCACGGTAAATATCCTGCTTGGATAAAATGTTCCAACAAATCCAGTTCAGACTGCAAGGTATGATCTTGATAGACTTTAAGAACCGAAGCCAACGAGGTCAGGCTGGATGATTCAGCATTGAGTGCTAATCGATCAGTGTCTGACTCCATTGATTCTTTTGATTCATTATGATTTTGATGAGCTGTTCGCCTCATAACTAAAGACTGTGCTGATAACTCTGGCATCGGCTCTAGTTGTTCACGAAGTGCTTGCCGTAAACTGACCTCAACTCTGCCTAACCATTCATCTGCAGAAAAATCACTCTCAAACTCGCCAAGATCCAATTCTAAGCGTTCAATGCGCTGCAAATAATTAGCGGTACTCACCTCAGATAAACAGCGATCCAAAACAATAGGTAATCGACTCTGAAAGATCCGACTTAAAGCTTGCTGTAGCTCCCAAGCCTTGTCTTTATTGGCCAGCGTAATTTCTACGATCTGCCGCTGTATAACGTGACGTTGAATGCTCATGAGTCGCTTTACTTTAACAACTCATTCACGGAACGCTTAAAAATAACCTCAACGCCGGTTTGCGCTTTGTAGGCGCGTATGGAAAGTTCGGCATCGCTCTTGATATTGACTCCGGCGCTCAGTTGCGGCAACTCAGGCGGTAAAACAGTAAGATTGGGATGGGCGGCCAGTCTTGCCGCTGATAGATCAGGCGGAATCACCAGATCAACACCGATTTGTAGTTGTCCAACGCCTTTGTTTTGCGTGTTATCGGCATGATCCGATTGATGGCAGTAAACCGGTAAGCCTTGAACCTTATTATCCGTTACAGTGGTAAACTCATAAAATACACCGGCTTGACCGCCGCTGACTTGAATCGGGGCTTGCAATAGCCCGTTGGTGACACCGGCGTTAAAATGCAGCGTTGGATTGGCGTCAGGACGCACTAACACTGCGACGATTTGTGAGATCAAAACGCTTGACGTAACCGGTGTTTTATCGTTCGCCAGATGAGTTTTAACCGCTTGAATTTCAATAAAGCTATCGGCTGTCAAGTTAGCGCAGCTTAATCCCAAATCACTGCCGTTACCTTGCAAAGCACCCTCATTGCCGATAATAAAACCGCCAGAATCTGGTATCGCTATAACGACTGCGGCTTTATTGGGCACGGCAATCGTCAGTGTAGATACCTTTCTATCATCGCGTATAAACTCGCTATCCGCTATCGGGCGAGTAAACACTTGATAACGAGTAGAAGCTTGCGACTCTGCAACTTTAATACTGACCACACCTGCGTAATCAATAATAGGTGTCAGCACTGATACACTCACTTTCGGATTGGCTTTAACTTTAAGCGGCAAGACAGTGCTTAATAAATCGGTTTGCGTCTTCTTTTTTTCTGACTTTTCAAAGGTTTTAGTGGCGCGTAGCCGAATAGTTATATCTTCGGTAACGAAAGCTAATGTTTTCAAGACGATGCTATGGCTATCACCCCGCACCACCGCTGATAGCACGGTTTCTGTTTGTCCTGAAACATTAACCAATTGATAGTCAACGCCTTCCTGGGCTAACTCAATGGCAACCTGAATAATTACGCCGTAATCGACAATCCTGGCATCGTCTGCGGCAGATTGCCCGGCTATTAATAACGGCGCATTTTGAATGCTGGCCAGTAGATCTAAATCCAGTCCCACTTTGACGGTCGGGGTTTGCAACAAAAAGTTGCTTAAACCGGAGCTTATTTTAGTGGCTTGAATAGTAAAGTTACGGTCATCGGCTATCTTAGGGGATATTAATTCCAAGTCACCGCCATTACCTGGCTGTTTAATTTCCGGCGCTAACGGGTGCTGATTGTTATCGCACAACTGATAGCTGATCTGTGGCTGACTGTTTTGGATGATAATTCTGGCGCTTATGTTATAAGCCACCGTACCAATATCAGGAATCGCTAAATCCCGCAGCGGATAAGTATTGCCTAGACCTAACAAATCAATCATGCGATCACGGGCATCACGCAACGGAATGGCCGCCGACAGGTCAATCTGTCCGTTTAAACTTCGTTGGTTGGACAGCATTCGGTAGTTCATTAACTGCTTGCGCCAAGCGCCATAAGCACTATTAAAGTCGTCTAAGTCATCCCTTTCTATTCTCCCTACATAAACAAACAAATGGGCCGGCATTTCCTCTTGCAACAATTGCCTGACAAAACTTTCAAAATCCTTAGTGCGCCACGCAGCGGCATAAAATACCACGCTGACTTGCAATGAATACGGGTCTTGCGATCTGGCATTACAAAGTAAGGCGCTTTGCTGCAAGGTATCACCCGCCATCGGTCTTAACAAGCCATGTTCGATCAGATAAAGCGTTTCGCCTTCTGTTGGGTTTAAGCCTAGTTTAAGGCGTAACTGTTGCTCCAAACCGCAGCAGTTTTCTTGCCCGTTTTCTGCCAGCACATTAAAGCCCGTGCCTTTGCTGCGGCCGGTTTGCGTATAACTGCGTAACAAAGCCAATTTATCGCTCAGCACTTGCTTGCCAAGATCACCGTCTTTGCTGGTAAAGCGGCTGTAATCGCTAAATTGTTCGGCAAAACGTGCCAGCAAATGATCGACAAAACGGTGTTTACGTTGCCAATCTTCCAACCTCCCCCTTTGAAAAAGGGGGACTGATTCGTTTGGGTTAGTCGCACCAAAGAGCTGTTGTAATCTGTCGTTACGCAATGAACTGTCTTGCTCTACCCACAACTCACTGATGTTGGGGCTATCTAAACAACCAGCAAAATAACTGACGACTTGTTCATTATTAAAGGAAAACAAGTCTTTCAAGTGGGCTAGTTGGGCAAAACTATTCGCCAGCACTTGATCAAAAAACAGCAAATAAGCTTTAAGCTGTTTCGCTTGAGCCAAGCGTTGGACACTGGCGGTACTGGGCAAGCCGCTGGCACCGATGCCATAAAGCTTGGGAAACTGCTCCAGCAAGGAATAATAACGATCGACATGGCGATCATGCCCTTGCGGAAGCTGTGTAATTGAACTGACGGCGGTACGCAGATAACGGGTTTTTTGATTACTTAAGTAGCTTGCAGTTAAGGAAATTTTATCTAATTGCACCGGCAACTGTCGTTTTTTCAAAGTCAGCTTGCTATTATCTATATCCAGTGTGGGCGTTTTATCGGCATCAAGGATTAAAGCGGTATCGTTAAATTGTTCACCTGTTTTAAACACCACAAACTCAACCATCCGCACACCAACTACATCCATGATTTTCCTAATCAGGTCAGAGACATACAGGTTTTTTTTGCGTGTTAGCTGAAGCAGTTCTTCGGTGTCAATAAAACCGTGCGTTAGTAACGGGCCATCAAAAATCTCGTCTATCGCTTTGCCCTGTGCCAAGCGTTCTTGTAGCGTGTAAAAAGTGACTGTGTGTGATAAATAAGCGGCAACTTTTTCCAGGATAGCGACATATACATCATCAGGATTTGCGATAGGGTCAATTTCAATACAGGCTTCAATCACAACAGCTTGTGTCGCTATGACTTGAATCGTGTCAAAATCCACGCCTAAACTGCGCTCGGCGTGCAAGCGTTCCGCCACTTCGCACACGATAGCGTTGCTGTCTCTATCCTGTGCGACCGACTTTTCTATCAAAACCCGGTATAACCCTTGTACATTTAAGGGGCTAGCGGCTGGGTCGCCCGCTAAAGTAATAACATCGCTACCGGTAGCCAATACCGGCTTTTGCAGATAAAACACCGGTGGTTCGGGGGCTGTTACCGCTTCCAGCCAGGCATTATTGACCCCGTCCACATCGATGACCCATTTACGTAAATCCAATAAAGTCACCGGATTTGCAACCAGAATTTGCCGGTCGGGATATAAGCTGTCGTAGGTGTCTGCACCGTTCTGGCTTAACAAATCCTCTATGTTAAAGTTAATCCGATAAGACAAGTCGGTCAGCGCGTAGCAGACCTGTTCCAGAATGGTAATGCCGGGGTCATGGGCATTAAAATCCGTCCACTCGGAACCTGCGAGCTTTTCCAGCCAGGCTAGGCCTTGTAGGCGCAGGTTTTCATAGTCCAGAGTTGAGGTTAGAGATATATCAGACATCGTTGAATCTGTTAGCATAATGAGCCACAATCAATTTAGGAACGTGAGGTGTCACTTTTAGTGTTATTGTGCCGCCCTTAGCATTAAATTTTAGCTTCCAGGACAGCAAGTCTGACATTTAAATCTACATTCTCAACTTTTAAAGCATCTATTTCTTTTTTGAGTTGCTGCGTGGCAGAAACATTGAGCATGGCGATGGCGTCGTAGTCCACATTGCAAAAGTCGTTCACCTCGCGCCCGAAGACGAAAACCTGATCCCCGTTGGGCTTAAAGTCGGCGCGGAATTTGTCTTTTGTCACCTCCAGCACATCGAAGACGCCTTCGGTTTTATCGCAAATCAGGCGTACACGTTCGCCGGGTTGTAAATCGGTCGCTAGTTCCACCCAGCCATCGATAATCGATGCGGGCTGGTAAATGTCCGGCACCACATCGGTATGCTTGCTGACGGCCTGAGGGAATACCTGCTCTACCTGCTGCGCAATGACTTTTTTGTGCGGGGCGTCGCCTTTGCTGATTACGTCTTTGTAGCGGTAATCGATGATCTCGATGCCTAGCAGTGTCTGGAGATCCGTTGCATTGTCGGAGCGTCCCTGGATATTTTTGATGCGTTCGTCGGAAAAAGCGTAGATATCCGATCCCATTATGGCGTTTGAGGCATAGATGGAATAATTACGAACATTATTTATTGTTCCCCCACCTCCAACTCCTCTAGGATCAACCCATCCTACAGTTAAGTTAGTGTAAGGTATTGCTGTAGAACCAGTTACTTCCAACTTTGCTTTTGTCGGGTTATCTGTTCCAATGCCGACATTTCCGTTTCCATCAAGCACCAAACTGTCATAAGTCCAAGGCTCTCGGATAAAATACATCTTGTTGGAGTTAACATGAATTGACCAATCATTATTATCACTGTCATTAAAATCAATTTGGGGACTAGGTCCTTTAAGGGATAATAGTCCCGTGCCATTCATAGAGTTTTTAACCGTTTGATCACCTATGGTTAAATTACTGGCTATAGTAACAGGGGTAACCCCCCATCCCATATCCCGTCCAATCGTAAAGCGGTTAACAGTATCACCTTCATAATACATAATACTGGCAACTCGGTTATCGGCATCATGAACAGCAATTTCAGTATTCGCCTGCGTTTCTAATAACAAACCAGCGGTATTCCCAGTCCAATTATTCCCTCCACCATAGTTAGTAGTGATACTACCGATAGTAAGTGAACCTTTAGCCATACAATTATTAGGGACTGCATAACCATTACCATCAGAAATATTAGCGATACCTTTAACTAAAAGATTACTAGAAAGAGTGGCTCCACCCGTCACGTTCAAAGAACCGACGACCTCAACATTATCATAGAGTTTTATTTTTCGTTTAGTATTAGGCACTCCTGCACCAACAATATTCAAAGAATCCGCACCAAAATTACCTTTGTAAGTAATTTTACCTCCGTTGATCTCATCGCCAGTATCACGCGCAAAGCTAATAGATTTAATGCCTGAACCACCTTCATCCAAACCAAAGCGAACGATGCCGCTAATATCCAGTTTGGCCTTGGGGGTAATCGTAGCTATGCCGATATTCCCGGTACTTTGTTCAATAAACAAGCGTGACACATTTGCACCATCCACCAAACAAAAACCGCGATTGGTCGTTTTATCATCCATACGGGGATTCAATTGCAACGACCAGACGGGGTTGGGATCTTGCAGCTTTCCGTAAAAATTAAGCACTTTTTGCAAGCCGGTCGAATCGCCCGCCGCTTCAATACTCAACGGGTCGCCGGGGAGTTTAACGATGCCGTCGTCT
Source organism: Methylococcaceae bacterium (assembly GCA_037130115.1). Taxonomy (GTDB): domain Bacteria; phylum Pseudomonadota; class Gammaproteobacteria; order Methylococcales; family Methylomonadaceae; genus Methylobacter_C. Next base: position 3,050 of record JBAXTQ010000139.1, on the reverse strand, counting down.
TTTTGATTCAACATACCGTCTACCAAGTCGGCAAAATTACTTGCCGTGGGAATGCTGTTTTTGACGAAATAGGATTTTAAGTCAGAACGGTTTTTTTTGTTAATGTCCATGCAATTTCCTTGGGTTAGATACGTTTGTTAGTTGATAAATCAGCCGACGATAAAATCAAGTTCCAGCTTCATATAATTAATGCCGCTAAAGCTTTGTTCGCCAAAATTAATTTCAGTGATTAAATCAATAACGTGTGTTTTTGCCGCCACCAGCACTGCATCGGGGCGATCGGCGGTAACAAAGTAACCTTCGCAACTGGGGTTCAGCGGTGGTAGCGGAACAAATTTTAAATCGGTGCCTAAAAACAACTTGAAATGGGCGACATAATCCACGTAAAACTGTCTTTCGATAAAGTCGATAATGGCATTGGCGTAGATTTTTCCGCCGATCACCAAATCTTTGCCTTGTTCATAAGCCCAGGGTGATAAAAAGCGATTGACGTCTTCATTGAGCTGTTGCTTATAAAAGCTGCTGTCATAACCTGGCCTAAAGCGCACCGCAAAACGCAGTGTTACCGGCACATAACAGGCATTTTTGACGGTAATGTCGATACCTAAAGGCATATAAGCGCTTAAATACGTTTTAATGTCTGCCAGCAAACTGGCCGGGGCTTTCGGTTCAAAGGGATTAAACGGCAGGCGATTGCGTATATCGGGTATCACCACGATGGTGACTTGCCCGGGATTATCTGGCGATTGCGCCGGAATGGCCTTAACTTTGTAAAGCTCGGGAAATTGTTCCAGCACCAAGCGTTCATAATCCCATACACTGACCGCGCGGTGTTTATGGCGCAAGCGTTCACTAACCCGAGTATTAAAATGACCCTTCGGTTCTTTAGGCTTGCCCGCGTAGGAGGTAAACGGTTGTTTGACCCCAGTAATATTGGCAACCGGCGCGACCAGTTTCTTTAGGGTATCAGCTGCTAAGGGTTGATTTAAGTGGTCATCGGCATTGTCTTGATTAACAAAAGTCGCGCTCACCGCTTGCGTGTCGATGCCCACGCTATCGCAAACGCCGTCGCAGCCTTGGGCGATGGCAACGCGCAACCAGTACAGCTCGGACGGCATTACACTACTGGGGATTACAGCGTCTAATTGCAGTGTAATAATGCCTGATTGCAGTAAGCCTTGGCTGGCATCGCTTTGCACTTGGCCTTTATCCAATGCCAACCAGCGATTGTCGCTTAATACGCTCCAGTGTACGTTGGCGACTTCTACATCCGGGTTGGCGCTGCCTTCCGCCATTTGTAATAAAATCGACACGGTTTGCGGTGCCTGTACAGCGCTTAAACCAATGTACAATTCGCCTTCGTTCGCGTAAGCAGGCAAGAACGGGTAACTCCCTTCTTGCACAGCCGATTGCAGCGGCGCATAGCCAAAAGGATGCAGGTGAAAAACTTGGTCGGCGTCGGTCTGTTGCAGTTTTGCTACGTTTAGTTCCAGGCTCGCGCTGTAATCGACGCTAAAGCTTTTAAGCTTGGGCGTGTAAGGCGGGTTGACTTGGTAGGCGCTGGGAGTAATGGTTTTTTTATTAGCGATATCGCTGGCCAGTTCTATCGATTTGGCGGCGGCAACGGCGGAATAAGCGCCATGTTGAAAATCACAAGTCGCTAATTCTAAATAATAATAGCGCGGCCCGGCTGTTACTTCGTCCTGGTTATTTGCCAGCAGTAATCTTTCATAGTGGTTGGTAGGAAACTTAGCAATGCTCAAACAATTCGGTAATCTGGCATCCGTAGCATTGAACAAGCTGGCCGCGTCAGCTAAGGGCACTTCCAGACGTTGATCGACCAAAGTGATTTTGCTTTTGAACGCTGAATTATTAGCGGTAATCATCGCGGGGTAATTGCTGTAATAACCTGTTCCGCCAAGATTAGCAGCAGGAACGCCCAGCCATTGCAGATTGATAGCCAGCGTATTCAGCTTTTTTAAAACCAATTCAGGATGAGAAAAATACCAGCGTGAGCCGATAGCCGGTGACAGGCCGAAAGGTTCAAACGGTTTGCCAGCCGCCAAGGTGCCGTTATCGTTTTGCAGCATTAGCTCGCTTAAACCTTTCACGGACACGGCTAACTGCACTTTTTCCAGTGACAAACTCTGGAACAATGGGTAATCGGTAAGATAGTTTTTACTGTCGTCGTCCCATCTCGGTTGCAATACCAGTCTGAGTTGCGGCCACGGCGTCTTGATACCTGTACTGTCAGCAGGGGTGAAGTGACTAAGCGCTGGAGCACTTTCTTCAAACTTAATTGTAAAACAGAGACTTTTTAAGTGTGAGGTTGCTGAATTATTTGGATAATCACCCATACTGACCGCAATGTTAGTCGCGGTTAACCAACCCTTAGCGGTGCTGACATCAATCTTAAATAACCGGGTGTCTTTTAGCCGTGCGGTTATTTTTTCAGTGTTAAATGCTTCCGGTTTAAAGCCCAAGGTCAAAGTTAAGATTCGTTGTCCTTGCGCCAGACATAACATCGGCGAGCTGATGGCCCAACCTAAAGTGGACACAGGGGGTTTATTTTGATCGGTAACAAGCTGTTTTTGTCGTTGCCCAAACGTGTGCCAGTGGTTAGTATCTGGCACGGTAGCGGTTAAGGTGTCGCTATACGCGCTTAAGCTTAACCAATTGGTTTTTTGGGCAACCGGCACCGGTACTCGATTACGCCAAGCCAATTCCAGGGTGTTGCACACGCTATCCCAGTCTTTTTCGTTTAACGCAATACCTTGGATGGCTTGCTTAAGCAAGGCAACATCGGTATTTTTAGGTAACAGGGCTTGAATGCGCCCTAATAAATCGCTGTTATCGCTGGCAGGTACGTCTAAAGCCAGTTGCATCATGCTTTGCACGACCAATTTGGGTGCATCGGCGGTGGTTTTGTCCAGGCGCAGTTGGTTTAATTGTGCTTTGTGAGTGGCAAAGATTTTTTTCTGATAAGCCACCGCCAACAGTGCGTATACATTAGACCATGCCGCATCATTTGTGCTGTCTGTAGCGGTTGC
>JBAXTQ010000138.1:0-10599 GCA_037130115.1 Methylococcaceae bacterium | reverse complement strand
CTTTCTCATTCGCTATGCCATTGGCAATCAGCAAGCCAACGCCTCACAAACTTATTTAGGGCTACACGGCACCGAAATCATAGGTTTCTATAGTCTCGTTGTTGGTGAAGTCGCCTTTGTCGATGCACCAGAACGATTGACCAAGGGATTGGCTCGTCACCCTGTCCCCATTATGTTATTAGCTCGACTGGCTGTCAGCACCGAGTGGCAAGGTCGTCGGATTGATTCCGGCTTATTGAAGGACGCGATGCTACGCACATTGCAAGCCGCTGACATTGGAGGTATTCGTGCTTTTGCCGTTCACGCCAAAGATGAACCCGCCAAGCACTTCTACGAACGGTTTGGCTTTGTACCCTCAGCGACAGACCCGCTACACCTCTTCCGCCTTATTAAAGATTTGCGGCGTTCTCTCGAAGAATAAAACTTGTCTATCCTCCCCGCCAATGCCGGTCGGGGTTTGCAAGCCCCGTCACGCTTCAGTTTGTCATTTTTTGCTGATTCAAACCAGTGTTGGGGTTAATTAACGCCAATAACACGCCATCTCGCAAGAAAGCCATTGTGTTCTCCCTTAGTGTGGACTACACTTTTATTTTTTAACAGAGGGTACGGGCTATGTATGCAACGAACGTCAGAAACTTAAAACGCAATCCGTCAGAAGCACTCAGACATGCCGAATTAGAGCCAGTTTTGATTTTAAAAGGCAATCAGCCGAATGCCTTGATTTTAAATTTAAAAAGCTCGCTTGGTGATATGGGCGAGCAATTAAAACCGGCTTTGGCGGCCAGTTTATTTAAAGATAGAGTGCTGTCATTAGGGGCGGCTGCGCAAATCAGCGGCCTAAGTCTGTCGGAATTTATCGAGCATTTAACCCAGTTGGATATTGATTTGGTGGTGCCTGATCAACAAACTGCAAAGGAACTGGAAACGCTAGCTTCATGGCTGTCGTAATAGCAGATGCGGGCCCTTTAATTGCGCTGGCTAAAATCAGTCAACTACATTTATTGCCGGCTCTTTTTACCTCCGTATTGATCACTCAGTCCGTTGCGGATGAATGTCTGCGTGGTCAATTCAGCGATGCAATCTTAGTCAAACAGGCTTTAGAATCGGGTTGGTTAACTTGTGTCGATAATCCGGTTTTTTCGCACCCTTTATCAAGAAGTCTTGGCTTAGGTGAGCAGAGCAGTATTGAGTATGCCTTACAAACAGGCACTAAAACCTTGTTGATTATGGATGATGCATTGGCTCGTAAACAGGCATTGCGCAAGCAATTGAACATTATTGGCACCGCTGCGCTGTTGTTTGCCGCACAACAAAAAGGATTGATCGCTGACGCTGAGACATTAATCGCTGAACTTAATCAGGTCGGCTATCGTATTTCAGCGGCGGTAATTGCTCAATTAAGAAGTGGCTCAGCATGAACCATCATTTTTGGAAAGGCAAAGGCAACACCGTGTTGATGTTATAGTTACTCAGATAAGTTTTGTCCGTCAGGCGGATGCATGACAGCGCTATAGATGGATTGCAGCATTAGCAAAGGACAAAACTTATCTGGACAACTATATTCAAACCTTTCCGATTGGCACGCTACATTAGAGGCGGCGCAGCACATGGAATTAGTTATGTTGGGCAACCTCTTTTCGTTGCCCAACATTAAACCGTCAAAATCAGAATATCGAGAAAAATAACTGGGGTTAGTTTAAACTTAAATATAACTTTACTCTGACCCCAGTTATTTTTTTATTTTTGTCAAAGTAAGAATATCGTGCACTTATACCTTTATCAGGAAAAATAATCAACTTGGGCGCGAGCGGAAAAATAGTAACTATTCAGTTCCCCTCTTTGAAAAAGAGGGGTTAGGGGAGATTTTATTAGATAAATCCCCCTCGATCCCCCTTTTTCAAAGGGGGAGGTGAATACTTATGAAAAATATATTCGGTGTGATTTTAAGTCGGCAAAATGCCGACGTTGCTTGGCCTCAATGCCGGTCGGAGTTTACAACCCCGACTGAAACGTTCGACGATTTCAACAGCTTTTAAAACGCTAAACGTTACAAAGCAAACAATTCGCGCATTTTTTTGCCGGGGCTTTCAGCTCTCATAAAGACTTCACCGACCAAAAAGGCGTAAATGTCATTGTCCAGCATCAGTTGCACATCGTCGTGTGTATGAATGCCGCTTTCGGTGATGATAATGCGATCTTCAGGAATTTGCTGTTTTAAATCCAGGGTGGTTTGCAATGCGGTTTCAAAGGTGCGTAAGTTGCGGTTGTTAATACCGATTAATCGGGTATCCAATTTAAGTGCCCGTTGCAGTTCTTCGGCATCATGAACTTCAACCAGCACATCCATACCCAATTTGGTGGCGGTATCTGAGAGCTCATGCATCAGCTCATCTTCAAGGGCTGCAACAATCAGCAAAATACAATCGGCACCCAAGGCACGGGCTTCATAGACTTGATAAGCATCAATCATAAAGTCTTTTCTTAATACCGGCAGTGGACAGCGCTCTCTGACCATTTGCAAATACGCTTCCGAGCCCTGAAAAAATTCTTTATCCGTTAATACCGATAAACAGGTAGCACCATTCATGGCGTAATCCTGACCGATAAGTACCGGCTGAAAATTTTCCCTAATCACGCCTTGGCTGGGTGATGCTTTCTTGATTTCAGCAATAATCGCCGGTTTTTTCTTCAATACCTTGTCTTGGATAGCCTTATAAAAGCCACGCGGACGTTCTACTCCACCGGCAATTTCTTCAAGATTGGCTATCGACATACCGGATTTGCGTCTGGCGACTTCTTCGGCTTTTTTTTCCAGGATGGTTTTTAAAATGTCAGAGGTATTAGTCATGTTTATGGGTTAATTCGTTAAGGTTTGAATAAGCGATTAATGCGTCGAGTTTGGCTCTTGCGGTGCTATTGGCGATAACTTGCCGAGCCTTTTCTATACCCGAAGCCAGTGAATCAGTAATATTTGCTGCATAAATGGCAGCGCCTGCATTTAACAGCACGATATCCAGCGCCGCTCCGGCTTGGTTATCCAGCACTGACTTTACCATCACCAAACTGGATGCGGCACCGTCAACGGCTAAATCATTAAGACTGGCGCGTTTAAAACCAAATTGTTCCGGGGTAATGGTATAAGTAGTGACTTGGTTATTTTTAAGTTCCGCAATAGTGGAAGCGGAGGCAATGCTGATTTCATCCAGACCATCATCAGCATTCACCACTAACACATGTTGGCTACCCAGTTTTTTTAATACCTGCGCCAGCGGTTCGACCCACTCTTTTGCAAAGACACCGATTAACTGGTTGGGCGCACCGGCTGGATTGGATAACGGGCCTAATAAATTAAACAGGGTTCTAACGCCCATTTCTTTACGCACATTAATGGTGTGCTTCATGGCACCGTGATGCTTGGGGGCAAATAAAAACCCGACACCTATTTCATTAACGCACTGTGTCACTTGTTCTGCATTTAAATTCAGATTAACGCCCGCCGCTTCCAGCAAATCCGCGCTGCCGCAACTGCTGGACACAGAGCGATTGCCGTGTTTGGCAACTTGCCCACCCGCTGCTGCAACCACAAAAGCGCAAGTGGTGGAAATATTAAACGTATTCGCGCCATCGCCACCGGTACCGCAGGTGTCAATAACATGCTCGCCGGTGATGGTTACTTTGCTGGCCAATTCTCGCATCACTTCAACAGCGGCTGCAATCTCGTCGATGGTTTCGCCTTTGCAACGCAACGCGATTAAAAAACCGCCGATTTGTGCATCAGTCGCTTTGCCGGACATAATCAGTCGCATCACATCGCGCATTTCATCGGCGGTCAGGTTTTGTTTATCCAGCAGTTTTTGTAAAGCTTTTTGTATGTGCATTTTAAATAAATCCAGGGGAATTTTTAACCCGCAACTATGTAGAGTGCGTTATCATTTTGATATAAATATTGGGGTGTTCGCATCCCAAGCCAACCTATAGGATAGGTAAAGTCGTCAGAGGCTTTTAGGCAAATCATTAATATCTAGCTTAACTAAAAATTCATAGAACTCTGTTGCACTTGGACAATTTTGGTGTTCAGCGGCACGCTTAAGACTAAAACCATAATGTTTAGTCATTTTCATTGCAAAGACAGGTTTACTACTCCCAGGGCCACGTTTATTGTGTTCACTAGCCAGTGCTTTTAATCTTTCCCATGGCAGTGCAGGTGTCGCTTCTGGAAAATCTTCATAAACATCTTCCAATTTTAACCATTTGTTCAATGCCAGAGTATCAGCTAAAAACCATGATTCAATGGCTTTAACTGCAATATAAATAAATTGAGCATGCTCGGTTCCAATGCGGTTAATAACAGCTTGTTTATCAAGATCATTTTCTAAATCCGTTAAAATCACAATGTAGGCTGGGGCTTGCAATTTCAACCTTTCGACTAATGGCATAATATGCTTAGGTAATAAATTCCCACTACCTTTTGCATTTTCAATAGGATGGCAAATATCTATCCCAATGTTTTTTGTCCAATCCTTAAAGTTTTTCGATTCAAGCAGTATTTTTTCTGTATCACCCTCAACAATAAAACCAATTTTTACCACGGCAACCCACCGTCAAACATATTCATCAGCCACGCTTCGTCTAATTTAAGATTATCTTGAGCAACAAAGTTTTTCGCTGTATTTTTGATTTCCGTTTTTCCCTCAATCTTACTCATTAACCATAATTCATTAGGATTGGATACACGTACAACTGATTCATTATGGGTTGTAACAAAAATAGGGTGTTTACTATTCGCATTATCACGCATTAAATTGACCAGCTCGGCAATTGCTTTAGGATGAATGCCGCGTTCAGGTTCTTCGATTAAAGTCATACCTAAGCTTTTTGAACGACTTAAAACAGCTGTCATAATACATAGCGCGTAAATTGTGCCATCGGAAATAAGATTGGCGGGGAAATTTGCTTTTGTGCCTTCCTCTTTAAATTTTATAACCGTTCTAGCATCAAGTTTTTGCCGCTCTGTGGCAACTTTTTCCAAGCCAGGTACTAATAATTCCATCCATTCTATAATCTGTTCCCGAATATCATCGTCCTTTTCTAAACCAGCTAACATAGTTGCTACATTACGCCCATGTTGGTCTAATTCACTAGGGTCTGTGCCGGAGCTATCAGGTTCTTTTGCACCCAACGGATCAAAACGATAAACGGCAATGTTACTAAGAAATTTATATAAAGGGGAATTGGCGATAAGAAATAATCCCGATATCTCAGAAGGAAATTCAGGATATTTTACTTGCTCGTTATTAAAAACAACTTCAGGGGGCTCGCCTTTTTTTCTAGTCATAAAAACATTGTTATTACGATGCAACAGCTCTTCCAGTTTCGGCTCATTATCCATATCATGAATTTTTAAATGATATTGAACTGGCTCTCCATCCAGCACCAAATCGAAACTCGCCGAAAAAGTTCGTGCTTTACTTCTTCTATTTTTAAAGCAATGTACTTGCTCATAACCATTAAATTTCCGTAACGCTTGTGTCGCGCCGATGCTAATCACGGTGCTTATAAACTTTAATGAGTCAAAAAAATTACTTTTTCCTGAGCCATTTGCGCCCGCAAAAACACTATAAGGCGCTATTTTATTCAACTCAATATCGGCAATGCTTTTAAAGCCGGAGATTTTAATTTGTTTAATATTCATATCCATCTACGACAGCTCCTTTGTAACAAAGCCAAAAATATTTAGTTTCATTTATTTCATACTCATCAGCGAAGCAATGCTTGAATTTTAATTTATACGCTAAGCCGATTAAGGAGACCAAGTAGTCTTATCTTTCCAAAAAATTCCTCAGCAAATCATGGCCATGTTCCGTCAAAATAGATTCCGGATGAAATTGTACGCCTTCAATGTCCAGGGTTTTGTGCCTGACGCCCATGATTTCATCCAAATTACCTGCATCATCCTGTGTCCACGCCGTAATTTCCAGACAATCAGGTAACGTGGCCTGTTCGATAACCAAAGAATGATAACGGGTAGCCGTAAACGGATTAGACAAGCCTTTAAATACGCCAAGATTGTGATGATGAATCAGTGAGGTTTTGCCGTGCATGATATGTTTGGCATGGATAACATGGCCGCCAAAGGCATAACCGATGCTTTGATGACCCAAGCAAACGCCCAGAACCGGGTATTTGCCGGCAAATTTTAAAATGGCTTCAACCGATACACCTGCTTCTTTAGGTGTGCAAGGGCCGGGGGAAATGACGATTTTATCCGGTGCCAACTTTTCTATATCTGCGATTGTCACTTGATCATTACGCACAACCGTAACATCCGCACCCAGTTCCCCAAAATATTGCACCAGATTATAAGTAAACGAATCGTAATTATCGACCATGACTACGTTAATTCCCCCCTTTGACAAAGGGGGGGTAGGGGGGATTTTTATTAAGCTCATGCCTGTTCTCCTTCCAGGCCTGCTTCGGCCATACTGACGGCACGAAATATAGCGCGGCCTTTGTTCATGGTTTCATCCCATTCGTTTCTGGGTACAGAATCGTAAACGATACCGGCACCCGCTTGTATATGTAACCGCTGGTTTTTAATAACAGCGGTTCTAATGGCAATGGCAGTATCCAAATTTCCGGACCAGGCGATATAACCGACAGCACCGGAATAAACGCCGCGTTTGACGGGTTCCAGTTCATCAATAATTTCCATTGCGCGTATTTTTGGCGCACCGCTAACCGTTCCGGCCGGAAAAGTGGCCGCCAGTACATCAAAGGCATTTTTACCTTGCTGAAGTGTTCCGGTGACATTGGAAACAATGTGCATAACATGAGAATAACGTTCGACGATCATTTTATCGGTCAATTGTACCGTGCCTATTTCAGCAACACGCCCCGCATCATTGCGGCCTAAATCAATCAGCATTAAGTGTTCCGCGAGTTCTTTTGGATCAGCCAACAATTCGTGTTCAAGAGCAATATCCTGTTCAGGCGTTGCACCGCGTCGTCGGGTTCCGGCAATCGGGCGCACCGTCACGGTATTATCTTCCAGTCTGACCAATATTTCCGGTGACGATCCAACGATATGAAAATCATCCAGATTCAGGTAAAACATGTAAGGCGATGGATTTAAGCAGCGTAAGGCGCGGTATAAATTCAGCGGCGAAGCGGTATAAGGAATGGACAGGCGCTGCGATAAAACCACTTGCATAATGTCGCCGTCGGTAATGTAGTCCTTGGCTTTTAATACAGCCTCTTCAAAACCTTGCTGGGTAAAGCCGGAGACAAAATCAGTCTCTTCAACCGTGCAAGGGTTGGCATGTTTTTGTGGTTTGGCTTGCAGGTCACGCAATTTGACGGCTAGTTCAGAGACTCGTGCCACCGCACGCTGATAGGCATCGGCTTCTTCAGGGTTAGCATGGGTCAATAACAATACCTTGCCGGACAGATTATCAAACACCAGAATTTCTTCTGACACCATCAGTAAAATATCAGGGCATCCCAACGGGTCGGGCTTTTCTGTTCCACGCAAACGCGGTTCAATATAGCGAATGGTTTCATAACCAAAATAACCGACCAGACCGCCATTAAAGCGCGGTAAATCAGCAATGTCGGGCACGTTATAACGTTGTTTGAATTGCTCAATCCAGATTAGCGGGTTGTCGTGCGTTACGGTTTCCAGCAAAACGCCGTCTTTTTCTACCCGAATTTGAGTGCCGTTGATTTTAACGACCGTTTTACAGGGCAATCCTATAATGGAATAACGCCCCCATTGTTCACCACCGTGAACCGATTCAAATAAATAGGAATACGCGCCATCAGCCAATTTCAGATAAGCACTTAAAGGCGTATCCAAATCAGCCAAAACTTCGCGGCTAACCGGAATACGGTTGTAGCCTTGTAGGGCCAGGTGATTAAATTGTTCTAGGGTCATGGTGTTATTCAAATAGTTGTAAATCAATAACCTGATTTAATAAGCGGAAATGCTTATCCAGCGAGTAAACGGCGCGTTCATGTTGTTTTGAATTTTGAGCGATTAGCAAGTCTGGAATACCCACGCCATTGATACCGGTATTTAAGCACGCTATTTGCCATTGAATTATTTCAGCCCAATCTATTTTCAAGGATAACAGTGTGATACTTCGCAATAATTCAACAGTTTTGTGTTGCTTTCTTATGATTAAAAAAGGTACTAATTCGGCAAGAATAATATCATTAATTACAATCAGATTGTCTTCAAGCAGACCATCTAATTTAGCAGAATTAGCGCCGCTTTTAAAATAATCAATCCAAATCGAAGTATCAACCAGAATGTGCATTGCGGTTTCTAAGTAAATCAATATCCATATCAAGATTAATCTTGCCTTTATAAGCCCTTAGCTCCGCGACTTTATTTTTTTTTATCAGTTCTTGCAGGGCTACTATAATAACTTCAGTTTTTGTTTTAATATCAGTCAATTGCATGGCTTCTTTCATTAACTCATCGGGTAAATCAAGTGTTGTTTTCATTCTTGCAGACCTCTTTTGTGAGTAACTTGCCAGTATCGTTAACCCAATTCTTCGAAGCTACAAAAGTTGGGTTACCAAACAGCGTGCAACCCAACCTACGTGGCTATTTGCTAGGTGATTGATTTTTAGTTACATGCGCACCTCGCCAATATATTATATCTAGGTGAACGCGTGCTATTTCTTCGGACTTAGCCACACATCGTGCAACTTCTTGAAATTGATTGCTGATTTCTAGAGTCAACCCTATCACTGTTTTCCAACGAGGCAGGTCTTGACCTTGAGGCTCAAGTTTAAGCCCCTTACCAACATGACTATCAAGAGGAACCTCTAACCATTCCTCAATATTACTGAGATCGTAATGGTTACATAAATATCGATTGTATAAGCAGTCACGCAGAAAAATATTTAGGAACTTTCGTGAACTTCCCCAATACCTACCACCCTCTGGCAAACTCACCTTTAAATCTTCAGTTGCTAAATTAAGCTTTTTGAGGAATATAGTTTCTTTATTGGCCTTGATTGAGCGAAGATCAAATTCGTGGAAAAATTTTTTTGCCGCACCTATTGTTCCGGGAGGTCCCATGCTTCTAGCTGTCGATGGTCCTACTGAACCATTAGCAGTTCGCTTTTGCATAAGGATGATGAATTTATTATTCAAACTACAATCCTTTAATATGTTGCCCAACGTAAAAACTGTGAACTGTTTTAAGGCGGGTGGTGGATTCGCCGTTAGGCAATCCACCACCACAACTACAATAGACTATCATTGGCTTTGTGCGCCTGATGGTGTTTTGCTAACCTTTATACGGCCAACGCCAATTCTGCACGCATTTCGTCAATGACTTTTTTGTAATCCGGCTGGCTAAAAATCGCTGAACCGGCAACAAATGTATCGGCACCGGCGGCTTTAATGGCGCGAATGTTGTCGACTTTTACGCCGCCGTCAATTTCCAGACGAATATTAAGACCACTGTCGTCAATTCGGTTTCTGACCAGCTTTAATTTATCCAAAGCGGAAGGAATAAATGATTGGCCGCCAAAGCCTGGATTAACAGACATTAATAAAATCATGTCCAGCTTGTCCATCACATAATCCAGATAATGCAGTGATGTGCCCGGGTTAAATACCAATCCGGCTTGGCAACCGCAATCTTTAATCAATTGCAGGGTGCGGTCGATATGCACAGAGGCTTCAGGATGGAAAGTAATGATGCTGGCACCGGCTTTGGCAAAATCAGGAATCAAACGGTCAACGGGTTCAACCATCAAATGCACGTCAATCGGTGCCGTTACGCCGTGTTTTCTTAAGGCTTCACAAACCAAAGGCCCGATGGTCAGATTGGGCACGAAATGATTGTCCATCACATCAAAATGTACAACATCAGCGCCATCAGCTAAAACTCTATCAACGTCTTCGCCTAATTTGGCAAAATTGGCTGAAAGTATGGAGGGAGCAATCCAGTTTTTGTTCATTTTCTGTTCCTCTGCGTAAAATTGTTTATTATATCTTTTTTTACCCGTTGCTCCTCGTTATAAAACAACGGCGGTTGCCATCATACAGGAAACACAATCGATGAAACTAGTGACCTTTACTCATAACAATCAAACGCGTGTTGGTGCGGTTATTAATGATGCCGTTGTTGACAGTTGCGGCAGCGCCGATATTCCGGCGTCCATGATTGAGTTTCTTGGCGCAGGCGCTACCGCATTATTGGCCATGCAGGCACTTATTGACACGGGTAATGCGCGTATTGCCTTGGCTGAGGTTAAGCTCAATGCGCCGGTGCCAAGGCCGGGGAAATATCTGGGAATTGTCTTAAACTATGCCGACCATATAGCCGAAACGGGTCGTGATCAGCCTGAATATCCGAGTTTTTTTACCAAACAAAGTAGCTGCGTTATCGGCTACGGTGATGCTATACACCGGCCCAAGGTGTCCGATAAACTGGACTACGAAGGTGAACTGGCTTTTGTTATCGGCAAACGTTGCCGCCATGTGCCTGTCGATAAAGCGCATCAGGTGATTGCCGGTTTTACCATTGCCAATGATGTATCGGTACGCGACTGGCAAATGCGCTCACCGACGATGAC
>JBAXTQ010000137.1:0-10658 GCA_037130115.1 Methylococcaceae bacterium | reverse complement strand
TTGATTTATAACGATTATTAAATAATATAAGGTGTTAGCTTGCAGGATTTAGGTAATAAGCAAATGACAGACTGGGAAAGTCCGACAAAACAAGATTTTCACCGTTTGATCAAACTTGATGGCTTTTTGGAAGATAAATTTTTACCTTTAATACAACAGGATGTACTAAGAAAAGCATTTATTTCTTTAACTGAGTTGCTTCAATATGAAAATACACATAATTCTAAAGGTCTTCCTCTACATGCTTTTCCTGTATTGAATCGTCCCTTGGTTCAGGTCTTAATACGATGGATCCGCTGTATTCAACTGAAAAAGCCTAATGATTTGAAAGCCCTATTAAATCAAAGCCGAGAAGACGCTCTTCGCTTTATCATGTATTGGCAGCTATGTGTCGTTGACCCAAGAAAAGCCAGTTTAATAGCATTCCAACAATTGGAAGAAGGTATCACCAATTTTCCTGGACTGGAGATTTATAAAGCTTTACTTGCGAGTAAGGCGGCGATTCCAATTATTGCGCCAGAGAAAATTTTAAAAATTAAGGAAGATGTTGTTTACACATCTGGTTCAAATAAACTAAGAGGCTGGAAACGTTTTTTTATAAAACAAGATGCCAATGATGAAGAGAAACAAGTAATACAACTATATCAACGATGGTGGGGAAATGGTAATCGACATATTCACCCTTTATTACTTTGGCTGCAAAGAGAAGCCGTCGCCGAGTTTGAAGGAAGCCCGGTAGCGGGGCGTGAGGAAGATACTCCTTACGATTACGATCATATTTGTCCGAGTAATCACTGGGGAGATTGGACAGGGGCAGGCGGAAATACAGACAGTCTTCTACAATTTGTAGAGAAAAATGATGATGGCAAGGGGCATGTGTATGTAGGCAACAGTATCGGTAATCTTCGCGTTTGGGATAGCAGTAAAAATCGTAGTGATGGTAAGGTTGCCCTATGTGAAAAACTTAAACTTGATGATCAAAGCGAAGGCCGCAATGAATTACTCAAACAAAGTGCTATAGATCCATTACAAATTGAAGGATGGAGAGCCTGTTCATCAGGAGAACGCAGTTGGAACAAAGTTCGAGCACTGGCATTTCAAAAGGTTGTTGAGCAGCGGGCATTTTCACTTTACGAACGTTATTACAATGAACTTCGATTTTCAGAATGGCATGAAAACGAACGCGGGGCGCTCCAAACGTTTAATTATTTACAGTTATTCAAATAGTTAGCGTTAGGTAGGTATCGCTGTTTAGTTTAGGCTGGGTAAAAACGTGAGTAACGGCGTTACAAACACCGTCACCCCGAAGACGCACGAATGGCATTGAAGAAATCAAATATGAAAGAATTCCGGCACACAGCAATTAACAGGCAAAGCCGAAATTGTCGTTAATCGGACTGGGTATTATCTCTTATCCAATTGGCAAACTCTTTTTCAGAAAGACTGCCTTCTGCAAGCTTTAACAGGGTTACGACGCATGATTGATCATCTGCGATCAATTCCTGTCTGTTTAAAGCAAGGAAAAGTTCAGTTACAGTGAATGCCGTCCGCTTGTTGCCATCCATAAAAGGATGATTGCGGGCAATACCAAAACCATAGGCTGCGGCGAGTGCAGCAAGGTCTACCTCTTCGTATAAGGCTAGATTTCGCGGACGATGCAGCGCGGATTCCAACAATCCACGATCACGGATACCTATTGCTCCGCCATGTTCTGCAAGATGTTCCTCATGCAATGCAAAAACGACAGACTCATCAATCCAGACAATCGGCATTATTTCGCCAATTCATGTAAAACATTACGACGTTTTTTCATGATTTGCCGTGCCTCAGTCATTTGTTTTTCAAATGAGGGGTCATAAGGCGTAAGCCGAAAACCATCGGGTGATTCTGTCAGATACATCTTATCGCCTTTTACCAGATGTAGCTTATCCAATGCCTCTTTAGGGAGCACAACACCTATGGAATTGCCGACGGCTGTAAGTTTTAGGGTAAGCATGATTTCACCTATTGTTATTACTAATGTAATTACAATAGGTGAAAAATGGGTATATGTCCACAAATATTGATTTATGGCACAACACCCGATCCCGGCACTCAAATTTAAACCGAACGCTGGGCGCGGTTTTGCTTATATCCAAGATGCGCTTGTATAATAAACGCGCTAAAATGTAACTCATTTATTTGGAGAATTAATTATGTCTGCAAACGCTGTAGTACGTGCCAGGGTTGACGAGCGGATCAAAGAGGAAGCCACCGTTGTGCTGGCAGCGATGGGGCTGACCGTATCTGATGCGGTTCGGCTTTTACTGACCAAAGTTGCGCATGAACACGCACTTCCTTTCGATCCGCTGATTCCCAATGCCACAACTATTGCCGCAATGAAGGAGGCTCGCGCTGGAAACCTGCCTCGTGCCAACAGTATTGCAGAGCTGATGGCAGATTTGAATGCGGACGATTGAATGGACAAGCCAATTTAAACGCGACTATAAGCGTGAGGGCAAAGGCCAATACAGTATAACTCTTGATGTCGATATTTCCCCCATCGTGGATGCACTGGCGAAAGATCAACCACTTGACCCTCGTTACCGCGACCATGCTCTGACTGGTGAGTGGAAGGATTATCGTGACTGCCATATCAAACCAGATAGGGTGTTGATTTACAGAAAGCCGGATGACGCGGTATTGCAGCTTGTACGTCTCGGCTCGCATAGCGAACTTGGCCTGTAACCGTCTTGTTTACGAACGAACGCGGGGTTTGTAACTAACGGGGTTGCAAGCCCATACGCATCAAGCTAAGGCATTTTTCTCGTGTCTACGCGGTTGGTACGTGAACAGTGATGCTGTAGGAGCGGGCCGCGCCCGCGAAATTTCGGCAGTAATGCCTAAGTTGTAGCGTATTCATCGCGGGCGCGGCCCGCTCCTACATTCCTTAGCTTGATGCGTATGGGTTGCAAACCCCGTCACGCCAAAGAACATTAAAAATAAAATCCGTTGAAATCCGTATCATCTGTGTAATCCGTGTTCTATGATCGAAGCCACCTAAAGCTGGCATTAAACCACGAAGTTTACGAAGAATCCAAGCCAAAAACTTCGTGTCTTCGTGGTGTAATTAAGTTATCAAGATTAAACCGTCGGGCTTTTTGCTAAAGGAGTCAAAATGGTATTTTGTGGCGGTTTACTGTTATCCGTTTCCGGGTAATCCAATGTGTAATGCAGGCCACGGCTTTCTTTGCGTTGTTGTGCGCAGCGAATAATTAATTCAGCGACGATGACCAGATTACGCAGTTCCAATAAATCACTGGTGACGCGGAAATTACCGTAATATTCGGCGATTTCTTTTTTAAGTAATTCCACGCGACTCATTGCCCGACTCAGGCGTTTATCGGTTCTGACGATGCCTACGTAATCCCACATAAAATGCCGTAATTCGTCCCAGTTGTGTGATACCACGACTTCTTCATCGGAGTCGCTGACTTTTGATTCGTCCCAATCCGGTATTTTTGGCGTCGGTGGAATGTTGGGGAGTTTTAGTAAAATATCTTCGCTGGCGCGTTCGGCAAAAACCAGGCATTCCAGCAAGGAGTTGCTGGCCATACGATTAGCGCCGTGCAGGCCAGTGCTGGCCACTTCACCAACGGCATAAAGGTTTTTGATGTCGGTACGGGCATAGCTGTCGGTTAACACGCCACCACACGTATAATGCGCCGCCGGTACAACGGGGATGGGCTGTTTGGTGATGTCGATATCAAAGTCGAGACATTGTTGGTAAATCGTAGGGAAATGCTCGCGTATAAAGTCTTCTGATTTATGACTGATATCAAGATAAACGCAGTCTATACCGCGTTTTTTCATTTCGTGATCGATGGCTCGGGCGACAATATCCCGTGGTGCCAATTCGCCTCGCGGGTCAAAATTTTGCATAAAAGAGGAGCCATCGGCCAAAACCAGTTTGCCGCCTTCGCCGCGTAATGCTTCGCTGATAAGAAACGAGCGGGCTTCTGGGTGATAAAGGCAGGTGGGATGGAACTGCATAAACTCCATGTTACTGACGCGGCAACCCGCACGCCATGCCAAGGCAATACCGTCACCGGTCGAGCTATGCGGATTGGTACTGTAAATGTAAGTCATGTTGGCCCCACCGGTCGCCAGCACCACCACACGTGCTGTCATGGTTTTAACTCGGCTTTTTTGGGTATCCAGAACATAAGCCCCCACTACTTGCTTGACGGCCTTATCACCAGCCGGGGTTGCTGCGGTAATTAACTCGACAACACTATGATGTTCAAATAATTCGATGTCGGGATGTTCTTGCGCACGCTCAATAAGCGAGAGCGATACGGCCTTGCCGGTTGCATCCGCAGAATGCACAACCCGCCGATGCGAGTGGCCGCCTTCGCGGTTTAAATGCAGTTGTGTTTCGCCTGATTGGCTTTCCTCTTCCGTAAAAACAACGCCTTGTTCGCGCAGCCAATCGATGGAGCTTTTTCCGTGCGTGACGGTAAGCCTTACAATATCCGGGTTACACAGGCCGGCACCGGCATCCAGGGTGTCTTCAATATGCGATTCTATGGAGTCTTCAGCATCAAAAACAGCCGATATGCCACCTTGCGCATAATAGGTGCTGCTGGAGGTTAGCGCAAATTTTGATAATACGGCAACGCGGATTGAGTGGTCAGCCAGTTTAAGCGCTAAAGCAAGTCCAGCGCCGCCACTGCCAATAATAAGAACGTCATGATTTTTTGAGTCTGGCATAGTGATTAGTTTATTAACACCCACAGGGCAAAGTGTAAAAAAGTTTCATTAACTATAATGAAGGTTGTGGCTTAGTTATCGTTGTTTATGGATAATAACGCTTTTTAGAGTGATAACACAATTTTTGTACACAATAGAACTTTATGCGATTGAATTTGTCCATTCTTGACGTTAAAGAGCCGTAGTGAGAAGTCATACCAAGTACAGTGAACAACTGGACGAAGATCTTGTATTGCGGGTGCAGCAAGGTGATAAATCTGCTTATGATTTTTTGGTGATTAAATACCAGCATAAAATTATTCAACTGGTGAATCGCTATGTCAAAGATCCCAGCGAAGCTCAGGATGTGGCGCAGGAATCTTTTATAAAAGCGTATCGGGCGTTGGGCAGTTTTAGAGGCGATTCGGCTTTTTATACATGGCTGTACCGTATTGCCATCAATACGGCAAAAAACTATCTGGTATCACGCTCAAGAAGAAGTGCCAGTTATCAGATTGATATCCAGGATGCAGAAGTCTTTGAAAATGCACCGCAGTTACAAGGGTTGGAAACCCCCGAGCGGCAGTTATTAAATCAGGAAATAGTTGACACTATTAAGCTGGCCATTGAAATGCTTCCCGAAGAAATGCGCACCGCCATTATGTTGCGTGAATTTGATGGCATGAGTTACGAAGAAATTGCCCACGCTATGGATTGTCCTGTTGGTACGGTACGGTCACGCATTTTTAGAGCGCGTGAAGCGATCGATAATAAATTAAACCCTTTGCTGGAACACGGTGGTTCTTAATGTCTGAAGATTTAAATCAAAAAATATCTCAATTTCTTGATAATGAAATCGACCCTGTTGACGCTTTGTCTTTACTGAAAAAAATGCGCTCACAGCCTGAATTACAAGACAAGTTGAAGCGTTATGAAATGATCAGCCATGCCATGAAAGCAGATGCTTTTTTATTAACAAAAACTGATTTTTCAACAAAAATACAGCAACAAATCCAGCAAGAGCCGGTTTATTTGTTGCCTCAACAACGTAAACGCTTCAAACCAAGTCATAAGCAAGTTGCGCTGGCCGCATCATTTGTTATTGTTGCAGTCATTGTTGGGCGTAGTATGAACGATCCGGATCAGCCGTTTAAAGCGGCATCGGCACTTCAGGTAGCGCAACAACCGCTCCCCGAAAAATTAGTCAATTCCGTTGAACTACCGCAAAATCAACTGAAAAAACGTATTAATGATTATCTTCAGGCGCATAACAGTAGTGTTTACACCAATGGCGAAGCTGATTTTCAGCCTTTCGCCAGAGTCGCGACCTATAGTCAAAAATGATGGGCGTTAACTGCTTTTTTGTGGTGGCATTCTTGTGGACAGGCAGTGTCTCTGCAAGCGAGTCCGTGTTAACTGCCAAGCAGTTATTGGCGAAAATGAACCACGCCATGGAAGTTTTGAACTATCAGGGAACAGTCGCATTTCTTAAAAATGGCAAGCTGGAACCCATGAAATATGTTCACGCGGCTGAAAAGGGTGTTCAGCAGGAACAGCTGTTGTCGTTAAATTCGCCCTTGCGTGAAATTATTAGGGACGCAGATCAGGTTCGTTGCCTGTTTAAGGAAACGCAACAAACGCTTGTTGATCATCGGCCTTTTGAACATTCCTTTCTGGTTGATATACCTAAAAACCTGGACGATATGGGCGGCATTTATCAGTTTGAGATAGTGGGTGAAGAAAATATTGCCCTGCGGCCAAGTTATATTGTTGCTATTCAACCTAAGGATAATGCCCGCTATCCCCGGAAAATATGGATAGAAAAAAAACAGTTTTTGCCTCTTAAAGTGGTGGTTTATGATAAGGTAGGTGTGCTTCTGGAGCAGGTTGTTTTTACGGATATAGAAGTTAAAAAGTCGCTGCCTTTTGTCGCTGTTAAATTTCTGGATGCCGTTTACCCAGTTCAAGCTATTCAGCAGATACAAAAGCAATCCTCAGATCAAGCGGCCTTTGTGGTAACCCAATTGCCAACCGGTTTTCGGGAAGTATTTTTTGCCCGTAAACCGATCCATAACGCAGAGCAGCCTGTTGATCATTTATTACTGAGCGATGGCTTTACGTCGGTGTCAATTTATATGGAAAATAAAATGGCCGCCCTACAGTCGGGGCTTCAGTCAGTCGGTGCCGTTAATTCTTATAGTCGAACCATTAGCAATTTTCAACTGACCGTAATGGGTGAGGTGCCGGCTGAAACGGTTCAGTTTATTGCCGAAGGTATCCAGCTTAGGGAGTAGAGGGATTGAGTCATCATGCTTATGTCGGCTACAATCAATCGCGCTGACAATCAAGCATAACGAAAGTAAGCACTATCCACCTAAGTTGGCAACGATCTATTCGTTGACTTGCTGTGTGGCTGATATAGTTCAAAAGATTCATTGTTTTACGTAATAAACTTTTTTATCAATGTTGGAAAATGGAGATTTTATGTTTAAAAAGCTGGGTTGGTGTGTATTTCTTGTTTTTCTTTTTAATCAAAATGTATTAGCGCAATTACCTGACTTTACGGAGATGGTAAAAGCAAATGGTGTAGCGGTCGTTAATATCAGTACTACCCAAAAAGCCCCGCCCGAGGCGGTTGCTCAAAAAGAGCAACCCATGCCTGAAGGGATGCCGCCTGAAATGGAAGAATTATTTAAGCATTTCTTTAATAATCCTGATGGGGGCGGTAATGGCGGTGGCGGTGGAGACACCCAGTCACTGGGATCCGGCTTTATTATTTCAAAAGATGGTTATTTATTAACTAATCATCATGTTGTGAAAGATGCGGATGAAATCATTGTTAAATTCTCTGACAGACGCGAATTGATAGCCAAACTCATTGGCTCTGATGCCCGCACTGATGTGGCCGTGTTAAAAGTTGAAGCGACAGATTTACCCGCAGTAACCATTGGTGACCCCAATAAACTTCAGGTCGGCGAGTGGGTTTTGGCGATTGGTTCACCGTTTGGTTTTGAACAGTCAGTCACCGCCGGAATTGTGAGTGCCAAAGGCCGCAGTTTACCCGGCGGTAATTACGTGCCCTTTATACAAACCGATGTGGCGATTAATCCCGGTAATTCAGGTGGCCCCTTGTTTAATATGGATGGACAGGTTGTTGGTATCAATTCCCAGATTTATAGCCGTACCGGCGGCTTTATGGGGCTTTCATTCTCTATCCCCATGGATGTGGTGATGAATGTTGTCGATCAAATTAAAACCAGTGGTAAAGCGGCGCATGGCTGGTTGGGTGTTCAGATTCAGGATGTAACGCGCGAACTGGCCGAATCATTTGGTATGAAGAAACCACAGGGTGCCTTGGTATCTAAAGTGATTCCTGGTAGTCCGGCAGAAAAAGCAGAGCTACAGATTGGTGATATTATTATTGAGTTTAATGGTCAATTGATTGAAAAATCAGGTGATTTACCACCTATGGTCGGTATGACGCCCATTAATAATAAAGCAACTCTAAAAATCCTCAGACAAGGTGATGAAAAAACCATCAACTTTAGCATAGGACTCTTACCCGAACAGGTTGATAAAATAGCGGATACCAAAACCGAGAAAGCCAAACCCACCAACCGGTTGGGGGTTAGCGTTACCGATTTAACCGCTGAGGAAAGAGATGTTTTGCAGGTTGTTAAAGGCGGCGTATTAGTTCAAAACGTTGTCAAAGGTGCTGCTAAAAGTGCAGGCATTCAACCGGGCGATGTTATTTTACGCATTGGTAATGACGTTATTACGGATGCTGCCGCTTTTGAAAATATCGCTAAAAATCTTCCTGCCGGTAAATCCGTTGCGGCATTAATACAGCGTCGTGGTAGCCCGGCCTTTTTAGCACTTAAAATAGATAAGTGATTAAGGTTAAAGGTGCAAGGCTAAAATGCGGCCTTGGGATGGGTAGTAATATTTGAAAATACATTAAAAAAACGGCGGATTGATTCCGCCGTTTTTTTTAGCTTGACTGAGGAAATTCCGGATAAATCGAGATATTTTCGTTAGTCGCGACGTGGGCGTCGCTCCCACAGTGGGTGTCGCTCCCACGGTGGGAGCGACGCCCACGTCGCGACTATAGCCATCATAGCTTGGTTGTCTGGTCTCAGCTATAATTTGATAGACTCATCTGCATCATTTTTTAAAATCAATGAATAAAAAATTGAACATCGAGTATAAGGTTGGCTTATCTCTTTTTGCAATCTAATTCATTTGTGCGTTAACGTTACTATTTCACAAAGCAGCTTTTTTCCGCAGAAGCTTCTGCTTCTTTAATCCGTTTTCTTAAATCTTTAGATTGGGCTGGATCACGAAAAACAGCGCCGGCATCGCCGGTCTGTCCCTTACTTAAATAAGTAAAGGTTTTTGCAGATTCAAATTCCGTAAAGGTCAATTTCTCAGCGATTTTATCAATCTTGCAACCGCAAGCATATTGTGTGATGTAAGTAAGACCGCCATGTTGGGCAACGCAGTTTAAAACATATTCAACACGATCACGGGTGGGATAATCGTTAACCAACGTTGTTGGTTCAACGGAAGCTTGCTCAACTGTTTTTTCAGGTGTCGTTGTACAACCGGCAATGGCTGCACTTAAGCAAAGACTTAAAATAGAGACTGTATATTTATTTTTCATTGATGTAGCTTGTTCCCATAAATCAGAAAGTAAAAAAGTATGCTCGGTAAAGAAAGCGATGAGATTTTAAAAGTTCGGCTATTTTAACTGAAAAGTGATTTAATGCCTTATTTGTTGGTATCATCAGGTAAATAACCATGCCCAATCAAACAACAGTAGCCGGTGTCATCCTTGCCGGTGGCTTAGCCCGTCGTATGAATAATCAGGATAAAGGCCTGGTACATTATAAAGGTCGACCGCTGGTGAGCTATGCCATCGCTGCACTCACCGACGTTACTGATGAAATTATCATCAATGCCAATCGTAACAGAGAACATTATCAGGCGTTTGGATTACCGGTGGTTGCTGATCAAAGTGACAATTTTGACGGGCCTTTGGCGGGTGTATTAACGGCAATGATTTATACGGATACTGATGTACTGGTGGTAGTTCCGTGTGATTCGCCGTTAATTAAAGCTGAACATTTGCAAAAATTGTTAGCGGTTCGCGCAGAAAATGCGGCGGATGTGGCGGTCGCTTTTGATGGAGTGCGATTGCATCCGGTTTTTTTAGCGATAAAAACCTCGCTAAAAACCGGTTTGGAAAATTACCTGGCCAGTGGCCAACGTAAAGTTGGCGACTGGCTGGAGCAACAAAAAACGGTTAAAGCCGATTTTAGCAACGAGCCGGAGATATTTATCAACATCAATACGTTAACCGAATTATCAGCACTTGAAGCTAACGATACCCCTTAAAAAATATTTTTATCTCAATGGTCGAATAAGACCACCCCATATACATCAACTTAAAGATATTACAGGCCACGAAGACACGAAGTTCACGAAGAAAAACCAAAAAAATCTTCGTGTCTTCGTGGTGAAATGTCTTAAGTACAGAGTGCCGGAAACGCTTATTCTCGCTTACGCTCGAAAAGCCTTATTCCGGCCTACGCAGTTTCTGGGACTCAATTTTCACATTGAGTTTATTGAGTCAGTTTTGGCAGTGTCGGGTATTTATAATAGCGGGTTGTGCTATCGTTTTTATCGGTCAAAGTGACTTTTTCATTCACTGGCGGCTTGGTGTTTTTAGGCACTGTTTCTTTAGCCAGCGGTTTAATAACGTCAGTTGTTGTAACTTTAACGGGAGCCTTGGTGGCTACTTTGGCGATTGCTTTTTCAGTCACCGGCTTGGTAACGGCAGGGGGTGCCTTTACAGTCAGCGGTTTTGCGGCTTCAGTCACCGGTTTGGTAACGGCAGGAGGTGCCTTTACAGCCAAAGGTTTTAC
>JBAXTQ010000136.1:0-10667 GCA_037130115.1 Methylococcaceae bacterium | reverse complement strand
CTCTGCCCCCTCGCTTTGCTCTCCCCCTTTTTCAAAGGGGGAGGTGAATACTTACAACGGTTGATTTTAGGCAATTATTGATTCGGGTGTTGGAAAAAATTTTAATTTAACATTAACGGTGGTGCCTTCATTGATGGTGCTTTTTATATCTATACTGCCATTCAAATCATCAACCAGTTCTTTTACAACCGTCATTCCAAGACCGTTTCCAGGCACATAGCCGGATGGATTAGCCCGATAAAAAGGCTCAAAAATATTTTCAATCTGATCCGGAGACATGCCTATGCCGGCATCAGTTACAGAAAAATTAAGCCATTTTTCATTTTTAAATTTAACTAATGCCACAGACAGATAAATGTTCATTTGACCCAGTGAAAATTTAACGGCATTTGAAAAAATATTATTTAAAATAATTTTAACGATCGCTTGATCAATACAACAAAAAGAAATGTTTTTATCCAAATCCAGGGTGATTTTACCGCCCTCAAAATTTTCAAATTCAGCGGCAAGTGTTGATAAATAATGATTCAAATCAGTTTGTTCAAATATAATTTCATTTATGCCGTAAGACCGACCCGGTAAAATGACACTGTATCTTTTATTAAGCACTTTACCTGATAAGGTTGCGTCTTCTGATTCAATATTTGCAAGATCATCCATAAGTAAAGCAAAATTTCCTTCGAGCTTAGACTGGGTATTGGTCAGATTAACAACCTCATGAGTAGAGGATAAGTTTTCCGGCAGCTTAACTTCAAGCTTATTAAGCAAATCAAAACTATTTCTCAACAACATTTCTTTTTGATGGTTTACGGTACTGCTGTGAGTATCATTTTCTTCATAAACATCAGGTAAAATAGGTGCTGAAGGCGTAATGGTTAGCATTGGATATCTCTCTTTAATTTTTAAATAAAAAACACTATTTTAAAGCCGGGTTAGTGTCGCTAAAAAAGCACTATACCCAAATAGTAAATAACTTGATTACATACTAGTTGAATATTTCAACATTGCAATATTTTCTAAATATTATTTTTTATTATTTTAATTTTTTCTATTTTTTAATTATTCAGCCCTCCTCTTTTTTAAATAAGGGGCTGAATAATTACTCTATTTTCCCGGCTAAAGTGGGTGGTTTTCAACGTTAAAGATCGGGTTATCACTATTTTGGGGGCGTTTAAAACCCGGTCAGCTAACTATTAATGTTAGTGCAGTTACAAAGTGATATATACTTATCCTCCGCAAGGCGTTAATGAGTGAGCCTTTTAGAGGTGGCACCGCTCTAAACGATTCGAAAAGTGGCTCCTATAAAGGGCAAAGTTTTTCGAAATAGCTATACTAAAAAGGTATTTACCGCGAATAAACGTCTTTTATCCTGTTATCAGGAAAAATTTTAATCCAGCAATAGTGAGGTGGAACATGTCAATCAGAATTGAATTTGATAATTTATTAGAAAAGTTGATGTCAGAACGCGATGAAATAATTCTTAAACTGCATCTCGCTTCCATGGATGCCAAAGAAGAGTTTGAAGAAGCTGAAAAAAATTGGGAGACCCTAAAAATAAAAGCCGCCGAGATCGCTGATGACTCAAAAGAGACCTCTGAAGAATTAATAGCCAAGGCGAAAATAATCGGTGAAGAGCTTAAAGACGCTTATGGCCGTATCAGTAAGCACTTGACTGATTAAGCTTTTTTATTGAGCGTAGCTTATAAGGCAGCACGCAGAAAATACCCCCCAGGATACGCCTGGTTCCCACGCTCCAGCGTTGCGTGACGCGGGAGCATCACTGTCGGCATTCCCACGCCGGAGCGTGGGAACGATAGGGCGGGGGTTATTTATTGCGAGTTACCTAACCACTTTCGCTTTGTCGAAAGTGAATTGTGCCGAAACTATAATCGGTACGTTTCTTCTTTCTTCTTAATTCCCAAGCACTCATTTGGGAATTTTTTTAAAAGCCGGAACCAATAAGTACGCGCTTATAATTCTCGGGTCGCACTAAATTTAATATCCGGCCAACGTTCTTCCGTCAACTGGAGATTTACCCGGCTATTGGCCAAATAAACCAGATATCCGCCGCCATCTTCTGCCAAATTTTCAAAGGCTTTATTCTTAAATTCTTCAAGCTTGGCGGGTTTGTCCGAACTGACCCAGCGCACTGTTGAGATAGGTATGGCATCATAAACGCATTCAACATTGTATTCACCTTTAAGACGGTAGGCAGTCACGTCAAATTGCAAAATACCGACTGCGCCCAAAATAAGGTCATTATTTTTTAAAGGCTTAAATAACTGCGTTGCGCCTTCTTCGGTTAATTGCACCAAACCTTTTTGCAGGGCTTTGGCTCTTAACGGATCTTTTAAAATGACCCGTCTAAATAATTCCGGAGCAAAGTAGGGAATGCCGCCATATTTAAGTATTTCGCCTTGGGTAAAGGTATCGCCTACTTGAATGGTGCCGTGATTATGCAAGCCAATGATGTCACCCGGATAGGCTTCTTCTACGCTTTTGCGGGTGTCAGCCTGAAAAGTGATGGCATTGCCAACCTGAATGTTTTTACCAAGACGGACATGGTTAACCTTCATGCCTTTATCAAATTTACCGGAACAGACGCGTAAAAATGCAACACGGTCTCTATGAGACGGGTCCATATTTGCCTGAACTTTAAATACAAACCCCGTAAACTTGTCTTCTTCGGGCGAAACCAGTCGCTGTTCTGCTTGTCTGGGGCGGGGGGAGGGTGCATATTCTGCAAAGGCATCCAGCAGTTCAATAATCCCGAAGTTGTTAATGGCAGAACCAAAAAATACCGGTGTTAAGTTACCCGCCAGATAATCTTCAAGATTAAATTCATGACTGGCACCTTTGACCAAGTCAATTTCATCACGTAATTCTTCTGCCTGATATTTAAGCAGCTCATCCAGCTTGGGATTATTTAATCCCTTGATGACTTCGGCTTCGGCAATTTTTCCGCCATGCTGTGCGCTGAACAAATGAATTTCATCTTTATAAAGATGGTAAACCCCTTTGAAACGTTTGCCCATGCCTATAGGCCATGTCATCGGCGCACATTTGATGTTTAATACATTTTCGACTTCATCCAGCAACTCAATCGGTTCGCGTCCTTCCCGATCCAATTTATTAATAAACGTAAGAATGGGCGTAGTGCGCAATCGACACACTTCCATTAAATTAATGGTTCGCGTTTCAACACCTTTGGCAACATCGATCACCATCAGCGCCGAATCCACAGCGGTTAACGTTCGATAAGTATCTTCCGAAAAGTCTTCATGACCGGGGGTATCGAGCAGGTTAATAATGCAATCTTTATGCTCAAACTGCATGACTGACGTCGTGACAGAAATGCCCCGCTCTTTTTCCATTTCCATCCAGTCAGAGGTCGCGTGACGCGCCGCTTTTCGGCCTTTTACTGATCCTGCAAGCTGAATGGCGCCACCGAACAGCAAGAGTTTTTCGGTAATGGTGGTTTTACCGGCATCAGGATGTGAAATGATAGCGAATGTACGGCGCCGTTGCAGTTCTGAATGTGTTTCTGACATGCTTTACTAAGTTACCAAAAATTTTTAATTATACCTTATTATTCATGGTGATGTGTTTTCTATGTTATTTACAATGTAACGACTCGGTAGACCCCGATGTTGATTATAGAATACGGATGACACGGATCAGAAGGGTTTCAATGGATTTCTTTGAATCGAAAAAATAGCGATCGTGATAGCTTATGTTTTTAGGGCATCGCTTTTATCCGTGCTTATCCGTTAAATCCGTGTTCTATTTTTTAAGATTGAGTGTCGCGCTATAGATTGGTCGTTGAATTGGTGCTTACAAGGTGTCGGATATTATTTAAAATATGAATCATAAAGGAAGGGAAAACGCAGCTAAATACTTTGAAGAGCAGGGAAGGAGCTAATTATGAAATGTTGCAACGATATGCCTGGTTGGCATGATTGCTTGGATGATTTTAAAGATAAAAATTTGCAATATATATTGCAGGTAAAATCGATTTTTTATTTAAACATCGATTAACTGCTGGAATTATTTGGGGTGAACGACGGGGCTCGAACCCGCGACAACCGGAATCACAATCCGGGACTCTACCAACTGAGCTACGCTCACCATAATAATGGGATATTCGTGTAATGGTGCGCTTGGCAGGACTCGAACCTGCGACCCCCGGCTTAGAAGGCCGGTGCTCTATCCGGTTGAGCTACAAGCGCTAAACTGGTCGGGATGGAGGGATTCGAACCCCCGACATCCTGCTCCCAAAGCAGGCGCGCTACCAAGCTGCGCTACATCCCGATGACTCTTTAAGGCTGATTGGTTGAATTTGCAAACCACCCTTGAAGAGCTGACTATTATGCCGATGGAAGTTGATGTCGTCAATTTTTATTTTCACTAAATGTAAAAATTACTTACAATTTTGTTTTAACCAGTTGATAAGTTTCTTCTACGACACCTTCATAATTTTTTAAAATCGTTTCTAATTCAAGTAGTTTGGCTTCTGCGAAGGCTCTGTCTTTAAGACTGCCGGTATTAATATAAACATTGAGCGCAGCACTTTTTAAGCCACTGTAACCGGCCATTACCGCCGCGCCGGCATCACTGATAACACCCAGACTGCCTTTATTGGCAGCACAACGACTTAAATCAATGGCTTCTGCGCAGGCGCGTGCGCAATCCAAGGGTACTTGTGTTGCGGCTTTTAATACGGCTTGTATGACTTCGGTACGCGCCGCTTTTTCTTCGTCTGTTTCTTTAGGCAAGCCATAAGCCGCCATTAAGCGATTAAATACCTCTACATCCGCTTTAATCAGGTCGGTCAGTTTTTCACGTAACGCTTCCGACTTTTGCAGCAAGGCTTGCATTTCAGCTTCAACTTCGGCGTATTTGGGTTTGCCAATAGTCAAATTACATACCATGCTGGTTAATGCGGCAGACTGCGCACCCATAAGTGCGGAGACACTACCTCCGCCTGGCGTTGCTGACTTGCTGGCTAATTCGTCAAGAAAGATTTGAATGGATTGGTCTTTTATTTCATTCATCAGGTAATTTTTTATTATTTATTGCGGATCAAGTTTGTTTAAATGTCGGGTTACGCTACGCTAACCCGACCTACTTACTGATTTTTAAAACTATTCGCGTCGCCAACTGGTGGTGCCATTAGGAGCGTCTTCCAAAATCACCTGGTTTGCTTTTAAGTCATCGCGAATTTTATCCGCCAACGCCCAGTTCTTAGCTTTTTTAGCATCCAGACGGGCTTGTATTTGCTGGTCAATAACGGTATCTGTTTGTTCTTCGCTGTTATCAACGCCACTCTTTAAAAAACCTTCGGGGTCATCCTGCAAGATGCCTAACAAGCTACCTAGCTGTTTTAGGGTGGACGCCAACACGTGGGTTTTTTCCTGAGCGGTTTCTTTGGCTTTATTTAGCTCTCTAACCAAATCAAATAATACCGACACAGCGACAGGCGTATTAAAATCATCATCCATCGCCTGTTCAAAGCGGGCTTTGTAATCGGCATCTATAATTGCATCTGTGCTGTCACAGTCACGTAAGGCGGTATAAAACCTGGTTAATCCGATGCCTGCATCATTCAGTTGTTCATCTGAATAATTTAAGGGGCTGCGGTAATGACTGGAGAGAATAAAAAAGCGTATTATTTCAGGTTTATATTGTTTCAGCACTTCGCGCACGGTAAAAAAATTACCCAGCGACTTGGACATTTTTTCTTCATTAATCCGCACAAATCCATTATGCATCCAAAAATTAACAAATTTTTCGCCGGTCGCACCTTCTGACTGGGCAATTTCATTTTCATGATGGGGAAACTGTAAATCCATGCCGCCACCATGAATGTCAAAATGATTGCCCAGGCAGCAAGTCGACATGGCCGAACATTCAATATGCCAGCCGGGACGACCTAATCCCCAAGGCGATTGCCATGCCGGTTCGTTGGCTTTGGCCATTTTCCATAAGACAAAATCCATGGGGTTATGCTTTGCCAGGTCAATATCAACGCGCTCACCCGCCTGTAAATCGTTTAAATTCTTGCCTGATAATTGTCCGTAATTTTTAAATTTTGTGACGGCGTAAAATACATCGCCATTGCCGCCGACATAAGCCAGGCCATTAGCAATTAATGCCTCAATCATGGTAATGATGTCGGGAATGGATTGTGTTGCCTTGGGTTCAGCATCGGGTGGCAATACTGAAAGTGCTTGCTCGTCTTCATGCATGGCGGTAATAAAACGCTCGGTCAATTCGCCAAAAGCTTCGCCGTTGTCGTTGGCACGCTGAATAATTTTGTCATCAATATCGGTAATATTTCTTACGTAGGTCAGGTCATAACCCGAATAGCGAAAATAACGCGCGACAGTATCAAATACCACCATTACACGGGCATGGCCGATATGACAATAATCATAAACGGTCATGCCGCAAACATACATGCCGATTTTGCCTTCTACTCGCGGCTTGAATAATTCTTTTTTTCGGGTCAGGGTGTTATATATTTTTAACATAGGTTATAAGTTATACCGTTAG
This sequence comes from Methylococcaceae bacterium, assembly GCA_037130115.1. Classification (GTDB taxonomy): domain Bacteria; phylum Pseudomonadota; class Gammaproteobacteria; order Methylococcales; family Methylomonadaceae; genus Methylobacter_C. The sequence continues at coordinate 4,112 of JBAXTQ010000136.1, read as the reverse complement.
GCAAAGTCTGCATACAGCGCCTATTTTATAGCAAACGGGCTGTCGATTGTCAGATTGCCAGGCAACAAAATAGTACAATCTACCAAGCGATTACTTCTCTTTCAAGATAAAAACACATAAAATCTATCTTTTGCATCACCCGTAAGGAAAAATAAATGCGTACAATCATTCTTTTTATGATGCTGTCTTTAACCTCAACACTTTCATTTTCAACGGAAAAAACCATGTCAGATACACAAACAAAAGTTAAATTAACCACTACGCTCGGTGAAGTTGTTATTCAGCTAAATACTGAAAAAGCACCGGTTTCGTCGGCAAATTTTTTAACCTATGTTAACGAAGGCTTTTACAACGGTACTGTTTTTCACCGGATTATTCCTGATTTTATGGCGCAAGGGGGCGGCTTTGATACCAGTTTTAATCAAAAAGCGGTTCATGCACCTATCAAAAATGAAGCCAATAATGGTCTAAAAAACACGCGTGGCACCTTGGCGATGGCTAGAACCAACGATCCTGATTCTGCGACTGCGCAATTTTTTATCAATTACAAAGACAATTCATTTTTAAATCACACCAGCCCAACATCAAGCGGCTGGGGTTATGCTGTATTTGGCGAAGTGATTGAAGGCATGGATGTGGTTGATGCCATGGCTAAACAAGCGACCAGCAACCGTGGCGGTCATGAAAATGTACCCAAAACCGACATCGTCATTGAAAAAGCAGAAGTTGTAAAATAGGAAACAAGGCGCAAGGTAAAAGGCTAAAGGCTCAAGGTGGGAAAATAGCACCTTTCGCCTTTCGCCTTTCGCCTTTCGCCCTTCGCCTTGTGCCTTGCACCTTGCACCTTCCACATGTTCTTCCCATCAATTTACGAGCATTCCATTGAATCAGGAAATATTGTTTATTTCAGATTTACACATTTCTCTGGAAAAACCTGAAATCACCCGGCGATTTCTTGCTTTTCTACAAAACCGGGCAACCCAAGCAACGGCTGTTTATATCTTGGGTGATCTTTTTGATGCCTGGATAGGCGATGATGACCCGACTCCACCCAACCATAAAATTCGCAAACAACTCAAACAACTAACGGCTTCCGGTACGCAGGTTTATTTACAGCAGGGTAACCGGGATTTTTTATTGGGCAAAAAATTCAGTCAGGATACCGGTGTTACGCTACTCGATGATTATGCAGTTATTGATTTGTGCGGCACTTCGACCGTGCTGACACACGGTGATTTATTATGTACGGATGATCTTCCTTATCAAGCCTTCCGCGTTAAATCCCATTCTCCGGAATGGCAGCAGTCTGTGCTGTCAAAACCTTTGCTGTTAAGGCTGTTGGTGGCGCGTTGGTATCGCCTTCGCAGCTATTTTCACAAGCGCAATAAATCACAGGAGATTATGGACGTCAATCAGGATGCGGTGCTTAAGGTCATGCATGAACACAACAGTTTGCGCTTGATTCACGGGCATACCCACCGTCCTGACCTTCATCATTTTGAAATAAACGGCCAACCCGCACAGCGATTTGTTCTGGCCGCCTGGAGCAATGATGCCGGAGAAATTTTATGCTGGAACAATACGGGGCATCACATAGAAGTTATTTAAGGCGTACGGCTTTGTTTAGTATTTAACAAGGTTTTTCGGACATAACAACAGCACTTGACTTTAAATTGTGCCGGGTTAAGTTGGTAACTGCGAACAGCAAATTAGACGTAATGTTAACGGGTAAACAAGCTAATTGCTTGCTGTTATGCTTTGACTCTTTTACTTTAAGTTTATTAAAATTTGACTTTTCAGGCAAAATCAGCAAATCTAGTGACTTGGAGTGAAAAATTCCTGACCTTACGGGATCAAAAAAATCATCCAAAAAACTAATATTAGTCTTAAAAAATCATAATCAGTATTTTGTCTAATTAACAGGGTACCAGGAGAAAAATATATGAAGAAGCCTTTAAAAAGTTGGCTGCTTGCTTCCAGTGTAGCTGCGATATTAGCTGCACCAGCAATTTCAACTGCTAACAGTGGTGTTGAAGCCTTAACAAAAGATCCAGCTAACTGGGCAACTTGGGGTGGCGATTACGCTGGCACTCGTTACAGCACACTTGATGAAATTAACGTTAACAACGTTAAGAACCTGCAACCTGCATGGTCATTTTCTACGGGTGTTTTACGTGGTCACGAAGGTGGCCCCTTGGTTGTTGATGATGTTATTTTCATCCACACACCTTTTCCAAACACGGTTTACGCGATCAACCAAAAAACACAGTCTGTTATCTGGGAATTTACACCCACACAAGATGCTGATGTAACGATTCCGGTTATGTGTTGCGATACCGTTAATCGTGGTTTGGCTTATGGCGATGGCAAAATTTTCTTACAACAAGCCAATACTGTTTTAACTGCATTAGACGCTAAAACCGGCAAACGTGTTTGGAGTGTTCAAAACGGTGATCCCAAACTGGGTATGACCAACACCAATGCACCGGTAGTGGTTAAAGATACCGTGATAACCGGTATTTCCGGTGGTGAATTTGGCGTTCGTGGCTTCCTGGCCGCCTACGACATTAATACCGGTAAGCTAAAATGGAAAGGCTATAGCGTTGGATCTGATAAAGACACGCTGATTGACCCTGTTAAAACAACGACATGGGAAAACGGCAAAGTCACTCCAGTAGGCGCTAATTCCAGTTTAAAAACATGGGAAGGCGACCAGTGGAAAATCGGTGGCGGTACAACATGGGGCTGGACCAGTTACGATCCTAAATTGAACTTGATCTATTACGGATCAGGCAATCCATCAACTTGGAACCCTGTACAACGTCCAGGCGACAACAAGTGGTCCATGTCTTTGTGGGCACGTGATGCTGACACGGGTGAAGTTAAATGGGTCTATCAAATGACTCCTCATGATGAGTGGGATTTTGACGGTATCAATGAAACCGTTTTGGTTGACCAAGAAGTTAAAGGCGCAATGCACAAGACTATCGTGCATTTTGACCGTAACGGTTTTGGCTATACCTTGGATCGTGTAACCGGTGAACTGTTAATTGCCGAGAAATTTGATGAATCAGTTAACTGGGCATCACATGTCGACATGAAAACCGGTCGTCCACAAGTTGTCTCCAAGTTCAGTACTGAACAAAACGGCGAAGACGTAAAAACTGAAGGCGTTTGCCCGGCTGCGTTAGGCAGTAAAAACCAACAACCGGTTTCTTACTCTCCACAAACCGGCTTGTTCTACATTTCCGGTAACCATTTGTGCATGAACTACGAGCCTTTCGAAGTTTCTTACACAGCCGGTCAGCCTTATGTGGGCGCTACTCTGGACATGATGCCGGCAGGTGCTGATGTTATAACCGGAAAACCGGATGGAACAACCAACTTGGGTCAGTTCACTGCGTTTGACGCTAAAACAGGTAAAATTGCTTGGTCAAACAAAGAACCGTTCTCTGTATGGTCAGGTTCATTGGCCACTTCAGGCGGCGTTGTATTCTACGGCACACTGGAAGGCTATCTGAAAGCGGTTGATGCTAAAACAGGTAAAGAATTGTATAAATTCAAAACACCTTCCGGCATCATCGGTAATGTTAATACTTGGAGCTACGAAGGCAAACAATATGTTGGCGTTCTTTCCGGTATTGGCGGCTGGGCAGGCATTGGTATCGCTACTGACTTTGGTAGAATGTTGGAAGAAGCCCAAGCCAAGGCTGCGGCAGAAAAAGATCCTGTTAAAAAAGCGGAATTGGAAAAAATAGCGGTGAAAATATCACAAGAAGGCTTGGGTGCTAACGGTGCTTACGCAGCCTTGAGTTCTTTCACCAAACAAGGTGGTGCATTTACTGTATTTGCATTACCTAACAAATAATCTGTCTGATTTTTTAGATTGATTGTTAAAAGCCCTGGTTGATACTTAACCAGGGCTTTTTTTTGCCCTTTATTTATCCGTAACGTTTATAATTTCAACGCCTTTAGTGCGCTCTGATCGGTTTCGGTGCAAAGCAAATTTTCATTACTAAAAAATTATTAAATAATTATCACCACGAAGACACGAAGGACACGAAGAAAAACCAAAGAAAAATCTTCGTGTTCTTCGTGTCTTCGTGGTGAAA
>JBAXTQ010000135.1:0-10759 GCA_037130115.1 Methylococcaceae bacterium | reverse complement strand
ACAGGCAATAGCTGAAGCGATTGCACTCCAGTTTTTTAAACAACTTGCGGTTAACCCATCATGACATAGGATTAAAAATATAAACTTGTGACCTGATGAGTTGCTATTAACACAAATCGTAGAGCCGTCATTCCGGCAAGGACATTTTTCAGCATGGATAAGACCTGTGTTTATCGGTATTTTTTATTGCATGCCGCTACGATTCACAGAGAGCCAACTATTTATTTCTATTTTTCTTTCGGTGCATTTTCTTCAGTAGTCGCTGCTTGTGCGATAACTCTTTCGGAATCAAAGTTTTTTTCAACCAGTTTCCATTTTGACGCAGTAGGATTAACAAGGGGCGCGTTATTTTCAGGCTCGACTTCAGCTTTTTTGTTTAACGCTTCCATAAAGGCTACAAACCAATCCTGTTCTTTAATACCAGCCAGATCAGGATCATTTAGAATTTCATCGGCTTCCGGCAAAGCGCCTCTATCGCGGGCTTTTTCCAGTGCCTTCAGGCACTCGTCTTTATTGCCTTGTAAACCATAAATGCAGGCCAGATTATAAGAGGCGGTTCCGGCTTGAATGGCATTGGCTTTTTCAAATTGTTTTTTGGCCAATTCATACAGCGTATCATCCGGTTTTACTTTTTTAAGCCTGGCCAAATCCATATAAGCCACACCGCCATTAATGGCCGACCCCAGATAATCAGGATTAATCAGCATACAAAAAGCAAATTTTTGGATGGCATCCTGATAAAGGTTGGCCGCCTCGTCACCGGTTTTAATTTTTGCCTGATGCAATAAACTAAAACCCCAATTATATAAAGCTTCAGCACGTAGCGGATCATCATGCAAGACTTCCGCATAACCTTGATAAGCGGCTTTAAACAGGCCGTCAGCGGTACTGCCTTCACTTTTTCGTGCCAGTGCAGTTTGCTTGATGGTTGCATTGAGTTTGGATTTTTTGGTGAATGAGTCTAACAGCGACATTGCATTTACTCCTGACTGAGTGGTTATTGGTCAAAATTGTTATAGAATAACAGCTCTATTTCTAACGACACCATTAAATTTAAACCATGAATGAGCCAACCTGTGCCGATATTACCAAGGAAAAAGTAAACCTGGAAACATCAAAAATTGCCTGGCAAGAATTGCAGCGTTTTTTTGCCAGTGGCACGGCAGTATTTGTTGCAGCCCCACTGGATTTGGTTGATGTTGCCTACCAGTTTTCTATCGACAATAAAGATCAGGTCGCGCAATGGCTGCAAAACAATCAAATCGCCCTGGTATCTGATCAACAGGCACTTGAATGGCTAAAAGCAGATGCTGACGTTTGGGCAGTTGTGGTTAAACCCTGGATTTTGGTGCAGCAGTAAATCTGCCCATCCTTTAACAAGCGTGGGATGAACGAATTTATTGGTAAATCGACGGTTATGGCGTTACGCTTTGCCTCTTGATCCTGAGCGTCCCTGGCCTCTGGATTCAATACGCTTACTGTCAGAGCGTTTGCTGTCAGCAGGCTTGGCGGCACGGGCGGCGGGTTTTTTAGAATGGCGTAAATCTTTTTTGCCGGTGTCTTTATTGGCCGCGTTCTTTTTAGGTGCGTCGATAATCTTTAAAGAAACAGGCTCGTAGCCGGTATCGGCAACTCGTGGAATTTGCCGTTTGAGCAATTTCTCTATTTCCACCAGATAATAAGCTTCTTCCGGACAAACCAGTGACAAGGCTTCTCCACTTGAACCCGCGCGACCGGTACGACCAATACGGTGAATATAATCTTCGGGGACTTGCGGCAAATCAAAATTGACCACATGCGGTAAGTCATCAATATCCAACCCACGCGCGGCAATGTCGGTTGCAACCAATACCGATACTTTGCCATTTTTAAAGTATTCCAGCGCCTTGTTGCGTGCGCCCTGGGTTTTATCGCCATGCAACGCCGTGGTGCGGATACCGTCTTCAATCAACTGTTTTTCCAGACGATCAGCGCCATGTTTGGTGCGCACAAATACCAGCACCTGTTTCCAGTTGTTGCTGCCAATCAGGTACGACAGCAAGGCGCGTTTATGCTCGCGGTCGATGCCATAAACACGCTCGGTGACATTTTCTGCGGTCGCATTTTGCTTGGCAACTTCGACTTCAACAGGATTGTTCAATAACTGTGCGGCCAATGATTTGATGGCATTGGGTACGGTGGCAGAAAATAACAGGCTTTGTCGTTTCTTGGGAATCAGCGCCATAATTTGCTTAATATCAGGCATAAAACCCATATCAAGCATACGATCTGCTTCATCCAGCACCAGTATTTCCACATGAGACAGATTGACGTTGCGCTTTAGCACATGGTCAATCAAGCGTCCGGGCGTTGCGACCACGATATCGCAACCGCGTCTTAATTGACGGGTCTGTATGCCAATACTGGCACCGCCCACGACGGCTTCCACATGCAAGGGTAAATGTGCGCCGTAAGTTTTGACGCTTTCATAGACTTGGGCTGCCAATTCACGGGTGGGTACTAAAATAAGGGCGCGGACAACGTGCGGTTTTTGATGTGGATCATGGTTTTCAGCCAGTCGTTGTAATAACGGCAACGTAAAACTGGCGGTTTTTCCGGTGCCCGTTTGTGCCCCGGCCAACATATCCCTGCCTTGAAGGATCAAGGGAATGGCTTTTTGTTGTATCGGTGTAGGGGTTATATAGCCCTGATCGGCTACGGCTTTAAGGAGTTCCTCGGTTAAACCGAGTTGAGCGAAAGACATTACAAAACCTCTGGTAAAAAATTCAGCCAATATCAAAGGATAATGCTGATTTTTAAAATGAGTTACAAAGCAACAGTATACGGTAAAACAGCTTACACCTTGAACAGTACTTATTAATTAAGTGTATCTTGCTTAATAACTGCCTGACTTTCTTTGTAAAAAAATGGATTACCCAGTCGATATTGACTTCAATCATGGAACGTGGATGACACGGATTATAAGGGTTTCAATCATAGAACACGGATTCTATGGATTTCAACGGATTTTATTTTTAATCGAAAAAAGATCAAGTTCCTAACAGGTAATATTAGGCATGAGATTAAAAAACGTCCCTTATCCGTGTCCATCTGTTAAATCCGTGTCATCCGCGTGCTATTTTTAACGGCTGAGTCGTTACTAATCCTGATTAACTGACGAGCATTTTACTGACTCTCAAACAAGGCTATCATTTCCTCCCGGTTAATCACTTCTTTTTCTTGTAACAAGTTGGCCAGCTTTTCCAGTATCACGCTGTTTGCGGTGATAATTTCTCGGGCGCGTATTTCGCCTTCCCCAACCAGTTCCATTATTTCTGTATCAATGATGCGTGCAGTTTCATCACTGTAATTGCGATATTCAGAGATTTCAGTTTCCAAAAATTGAAGCTGCTGGCGCTTGCCATAAGTCAAAGGTCCCAGCTTTTTGCTCATGCCCAGACTGCAAACCATGTTGCGGGCAATGTCACTGGCTTTTTCAAGATCATTCTGGGCACCGGTTGAGAGGCTACCCAGCACAATTTCTTCCGCCATACGTCCACCCAGTAAAATCGCTATTTGATCTTTTAGCTCAGGCTCTGTTAACAGAAACTTTTCTTCTACCGGTAATTGTAAGGTGAAACCCAGTGCTGAAACGCCCCTGGGAATAATGGAAATTTTATGCACGGGCTGTCCTGTGGGCACATGCTCCGCAACCAGTGCGTGCCCTGCCTCGTGGTAAGCGACGCGGCGTTTTTCCTCCGGATTTAAGACGCGATTTTTCTTTTCCGGCCCGGCGAGTATGCGATCAATAGCGGCTTCAAAATCTTCCATTTCAACTTGGTTATGGTCGACCCGTATCGCCATAATCGCTGCCTCGTTGGCGATATTGGCCAAATCAGCACCCACCAAGCCGGGTGTGCGTTTTGCAACGACCGAGATATCAATATTTTCAGCCAAGGTCATGGCTTTGGTATGCAACTTGAGTATTTCGATACGATCCTGTAAGTCCGGTTTATCGACGACAATCTGGCGGTCGAAACGGCCGGCGCGTAGCAGTGCTTTATCCAGCACTTCGGGGCGATTGGTCGCGGCCATAACCACCACGCCAACCGAGGTGTCAAAGCCGTCCATTTCAGTCAGCAACTGGTTTAGTGTTTGCTCACGTTCATCGTGTCCACCCATGACCACGGGGCCACCACGAGAGCGACCGATAGCATCCAGCTCATCAATAAAGATGATACAAGGCGCTTTGCTGCGTGCCTGTTCAAATAACTCGCGAACGCGGGCAGCGCCGACCCCCACAAACAACTCTATAAATTCGGAACCACTGATATTAAAGAACGGCACCTTGGCTTCTCCGGAAACAGCACGGGCAAGCAAGGTTTTTCCGGTACCCGGTGGGCCGACCAGCAATACGCCTTTGGGCATACGCCCGCCCAAGCGCTGTATTTTTTCGGGCGCTTTTAAAAAATCAATGGATTCTTTCAGCTCCTGCTTGGCACTATCAGCACCCGCTACATCAGCAAAGGTAATGTTGGTTTGGGTATCCTGATGGATGCGGACTTTGTTGCCTAAATTAAGAAAAGATTGCGCTCCGGCAGTCGCTCTACGCATCACCCACGCCCAGATAAGCACAAAGATAAGCACCGGAATAATCCAGTTAAAAAACAGATTGGTCAGCCAGTTTTCTCCGCTTCTAACGACAAAGTCCACCTTATTCTGCGCCAACATTTGGGCCAGATCATGTTGCCATAAAGGCACGGTCACGAACTGTTTGCCTGACTCTTTCGGATCGTCAGCTTTAATAACACCGGTGATAAGACGTTCTGTCACTACCGCCTTATCAATTTTGGCTTCCTGAACCAGATTCAGAAATTGGCTGTAGGATATTTCATCACGTTGAGCCTCATTAACACTGCTTAGCAAATACAGTATCACGATTAAAAACAGCGCAAAATAGATAAACCTTTTTTGCTTTAAAGCGTTTGAGTTGCTATCCAAGGGCTTATTAAGTTCAAGCTCCGGATCCTGCTTAAAGAGCGAGCCGAATACCGAGGTCAATAAGTTTTTCAGGTAAACATAGATAGTGTTCAGTAACGTTACCACATACCGAACCATCGTGTTTCGTAGCTTATCCATTGCACTTGCCCCCTACAGGTGGTCATTATGTTTCTACTACAAAAAAGCCGGCTCTTTATGATTGAACGACCAACACAACTTCTTCGCAGCTAATAATATTTTTATTGCTTTCGAGTATATAGTTAGCCAATTTGGTAATTGCCTTCCAGTTTGAATAATTACTGACAAAATCACAGGCAACAGCAAATAATTCATCCAGTTTCTTATCTTGCAACTCTTTGCTTGCAGAAAAACTTTCTATATATTCACGAGCCAGTGCAAGGTCAGAACCGCCGCCATAATTTTCCAGTGAATTTAAATTAACCAGTTGCTGATTAAATAATTCATCATCCCTGTTATAAACAAATTTAGCTTCGGTTAATGGCCCGATCAATAAATTGATAATATCCGCTTCAAAAGCAATAATGTAATCCCTTACCAAAGGTGCCATTGCTTCATTATGATCCATTAATTTATGCGCCAAGCCATCTACCGTATAGGGTAGCGATTCAATTAAGCGTCCGCCTTCAACTCTTGCAATACTATCATCATGCGTTGCTTCATAAATTAATTCGTCATGAACTGACACGTCGCTCATTTCCTTAAATATTATTTGGAAAAAAATAGGCGGCAAATTTCTGGCTTTGTTATTTAAATAAATGGCAGCGGCATGCCCTGCTTCATGATATGCGATGCATTGTTTATGCTGCTGCAATTTTTTGTGCCTGCCATTATCAATTATTTTGTTACGTTTCATTTTGAATACCCTGATTGGAATGTTGAATTAGCTCATCTACGCTTAGCTTTTTGACTCAGTGTAAATTTAAGCAAAGAAATTATTGTTGGTGTTGTAACGAATAGGTCATACTAAAAAACGAAGACCCTTTTATTGCAGATTATCATTTATTAAATATAGTGTGATTTTTTGAAGTCTTATAGTAATCCCCCAGGGTAAATTCATTGTTTTATAAATCATTAATAAACCACCTTCAGCGTTCTAAAATTTTATAGTAGCCTCTTAAAATTGTTTGCAGGATTGAGATTTCAGAATAGGTGAGAATAATTTAATACTTAACTTATCGGCAAAATCAATCATCACTCTGATTACTGACTTCCTGTTCTGCTTCAAGCCAATCTTCAAGTTCATAGCCGTCCTCAAAACCTCTTTTTTCAGCCCGGTAATAAGCGTTTTTTGCAACCAATTCCCGAAATTCATCGACATCAATCTCGCGATTATCAGTATCGTATAATAATTTATCTTCGGTTTTCATTTCCCCTCCCATCATTCGAAAGTGCGGTTACCCGCTTAAAACAGCTTAATAATATCACACACAAAAAGTAAGATATCGCTTATATTGAATTTATCTTTTGTGACAATTTTATTACAACGTTACATAATCAATTAAAACCGTTTGTAGTGAGCGTTTCAGTTAGTAATTATTCACCTCCCTTCTAAAAAGAGAGGATTGAGGAGGGATTTATTTTAAAAATCTCCCCTGCCCCCTCTTTTTCAAAGAGGGAAATTGAATAATTATCATGCTTTAAGTAGGCAACCGAATGTGCAAACTAATACTCTGGACATATTGTATAAATAAAAAGAGGGGTTGGACAATACGTATAAATACCTAGTTGGGGTAAATTTTTACGTAACTCATCCAGTAAACCACATTCATATTTTCCATCGGAAAAGTGTGAATGTAGCTTATAGAGGGCTAATCTAAAGGAGGGAGAAAGCGTTGCAAGGGTAAAAAACACCCTGTTGATTGAGAAGATACCGGTGTAGGCTCTGAGAAAAAATTTAATTCAAGGTGTCATTTAATTCATAATGCGTTGCCATCAACATCAAATCAGCGAGACTTTCTGCCTTCATCTTTTCCATGATACGAGCCCTGTGCGCTTCTATGGTACGATTGCTGATATCCAGCATTCTCGCCATGTCTTTATTGGCATGACCTTTGAGAATCAGGGATAACACTTCTTGCTCCCGCACCGTTAAATAATCCAGGCGATTTTGTATTTTAAGCTGTGCGGCGAGCTGTTCTCTGTCAGCAATGTCTTTATTTATAGCTTCCGAGATGCGCTCCAACAGCACTTCATTATCAAAGGGTTTTTCCAAAAAATCCACTGCGCCTGCTCTAAATGCTTTTGCCGAATCGGGTATTCTGGCATGACCACTTATAAATATAATGGGTATGGAAATAGCTCGGGTCATCAGCTCTTCCTGAAGTTCAAGTCCGCTCATAGTCGGCATTCTGACATCCAGTAGCAGGCATCCCGGCTGCGTGGGGTTATAGTTCTCTAAAAAAGCCTCGGCAGAGGCAAAACTTTTGACTGTATGTCCTGTTGATTCAATCATCAGTGCCAGCGAATCACGCACCGCAAATTCATCATCAACCAAATAGACCAAAGCCTCTGCTTTATTACTGTTCATTTTATTTTTCTCTTAATCGGTAAGGTAACATAAAAAGTAGTTCCTTCTTCTGGCGTGCTGTTGAAATTAAAAATACCCTGATGAGCTTCAATAATGGAGCGACTAATCGACAATCCCATGCCCATGCCCGTTGGTTTTGTAGTAAAAAAAGGTGACAATATTTTCTCTTTTAGCGCCGCATCAATGCCTGAGCCGTTATCGCTTACCTTACAAATAATCTGATCAATATTCTTCATGCAGGTCTGAATCGTTATTTTTCTTGGTTTTTTGGGTGGCAGGTCTTTTAAGGCATCAATACTGTTTCTGATCAAGTTTAACAAAACCTGTTCAATCTGAACATCGTCAATAGTAACATCTGGAATATTTTTTGCCAGATCAAGTTTCACTTTTATGTTGTTTTGCTTAAAATCGGTGGCACACAAGCTGACCGCATCCTCGACCAGGGTATTAATATCCATTTCTGTGCGATGTATTTTTCGGGAGCTGACAAAATCTTTCATCCGGTGAATAATCTGTCCCGCTTTCAAAGCCTGCTGATGTACCTTGAACAAGATTTCACCGAGCTGATTCAAATCAGGATTTTCGGCATCAATAAAACGTAAACAAGCCTGCGTATAATTGGTAATCGCGGTCAACGGCTGATTAACTTCATGAGCAATACCTGACCCCATTTCGCCTATCAGACAAAGACGGGTAGCATGAGCAAGTTCTTCCAGATGTTCTTTCTCTTTTTGCTCCTGGAGTTTACGCAAACTTACATCACGCAAGATGCCGGTAAAATAGTTTTCGCCCTCTATTGAAAATTCTACCAGAGAAATATCCAGCGGTACGACAGAACCATCTTTGCATAAGCCATCAACCTCACGAATTAATCCTCTAACATTAGGCATTTTTGTTTTCAAGTAACTCTTTACATCATGCCCCTGCTTTTTACTCTGCGAGGGAGATATTAATTTGCAATAACTACTCCCCAGCAGCTCTTCCTCACTATAACCAAAAATGGTGGTTACTGCCGAATTGATAGAGTGTATGATCCCGGATGCATCAATAGTGATAATACCTTCTATTGAGGCATTAAAAATGGCATTGAGCTTGGCTTCCCGTTCCCACAACTGATGTTTTGAATACTTAAGTTCTTCTATCTTGCGGGTTAAATCCTGATTGCTTTCAATAAGCAGGGACGTCTGTTCAGCAATCTTTTGTTCCAGCTTTTCATTAAGGCAGGAAATGGTTTCCTGGGTGTACTTATATTCGGTAATATCCTGAATTGCCAAGTATATTTGAATATCATTTTTAAAGTTTTTATTGACACTGCCCCGCAATTCTACATAAATAAACGGGTCATTTTGTCGACAGAATGATCGGGAGCAATCATAAAGCCTAAAGCTCTGACATTCAGATTGTTTAGACACACTATTTTGAGTCACCAGCTTGGTATTTAAAACCGGGGTGTTTTTCTCGCTAACAAGATCATGGATAAATAAATAATAATTATCCTGATCCGAGGGATGAAGAAACTTCCCCAGCTTCTTGTTTATAAGCGTCTCTTTTGAAGCACTCAATAACCGCATGGCGGCAACATTGGCTTTCTTGATAATACCTTGCTCATTGAGTGTCAGGTAAGCGACCGGGGACAGATTATAAATCCGCGAAAATTCATCATGAGATGCACTCAGCTCCTGATGCGCTCTTTTAAGCTCTTCATTCTGCAATTCCAGCTCTATCTGATGAATCTGAAATTCAAACATCAGTTTTTCAATATCCGTACTGGACATACCCACAATATCACCGCCAGATTTACTAAGCAGAGCCGCCGATTTTTTTTGGATAGTGTCCTTGTGGTTGCCAAGTAACTGCTCCGCTTCTTTTCGGAGAACTTCAGCCTTACCCTTCCCGGTAGATTGAGTGACCATTGCTTATACCATTCTTGGAGGTTGGTAAAATAATTGCTGATTTTTTATTACCCTGCCTTATTTAGGAGTGCGCATAAAATAACTTCGGCATCTTGCTCCCTATCCCACCGCGAGAGGACTGGGGTGAGGGGATATAAAGGGTCAAGTTATTTCATGCACGTTCTTTAAGCAGTCTTATCGATAAGTATAGTTACAGAAACGGTAAAAGTATGCCGGATGAACGAAATTAATCACTCACAACCGATTAGAGTGGATATTAACAAGACCTGCCTGTTAAGAGCAGCCACCCTCTGTACGACATTATCAGGCATAAGTACATAGGTAAAAATACCTAGGTATTTGTACGTATGTACTTATTTTACTAATGGTATACAGTAATTACCAATAAATTTATCCGCTTTATTTACTGCCAGCCACTACCCATAATTCGGCAGTGAACTTGAGCCAAGTATTCATCCGTACCAGAAAGCTTTAAAAAATAACCCGGCAAAACCAACCGCCTGTTGTAAACCGTTTTTAGAGAAACCAACTCGTTTTTAAGCTTATAACCACTATAAACATTATCTTAAGGAGACATAAAATGGCCATTACACGTTACGAACCTTGGAGCTTGTTAAATCAATTACAAAGAGAACTACTCAGCTCCCAAGATGAAAAAACCACAGAAGGATCAATTGCAACTGCCGAATGGGCACCTTCGGTTGATATAAAAGAAGAAGTCGATAAATTTGTTATTTATGCCGATATCCCGGGGGTCAAACCGGACGCTATTGAAGTCAGTATGGAAGCTGGTGTGTTGACGGTAAAAGGTCAAAAAGAATCTGAGAGCAAAACTGAAAAAGAAGGTTATAAAAGGGTTGAGCGCACGTCCGGTTCTTTCTATCGACGCTTCAGCCTGCCCGATTCGGCAGATGGCGAAGCCATTAATGCAAAATGCAAAAACGGCGTGCTTGAGATTGTTATTCCCAAACGGGAAGCCGTTAAACCAAAGCGTATCAATGTAACATCAGAAGAATAATGCCAAATCTTTATTATAATCAGGTAAGCATATTTTTAAATAAAGAAAACCCGGTGATTCAGCTGTTAGATAATTATCCAGTTCCCCTCTTTGAAAAAGAGGGGTTAGGGGCAATGCCGTTAAGTTAAGCGCAAGTTGTTTAAAAAACTGGAGTTCAATCGCTTCAGCTATTGCCTGTAAAAACAGCTAAACCTGTTTTACTCCCGTTATATGCTTAACTTAACGGCATTGGGTTAGGGGATATTTTAAAAATAAATCCCCGCAAAAGCGATTAATGATAGTGGCGTTATCATTCCACTG
>JBAXTQ010000134.1:0-10812 GCA_037130115.1 Methylococcaceae bacterium | reverse complement strand
TAGCAAGACTCCACGACTCAGAGATAAGTCGATGGCTACCCTATAAACAGGTTAAAGCCATATTGCTACAACGGAACAGTGCCAATCGGTTGAAACTGCTCAACCAGGACTCCAGTTGCAGGTTGAAAAGCCTATCAACGGAGAGCGAATTACTTAATGCGTACATTTGAGTACAAAATTAAGAGCAGTAAGCCCTTATGATCTGGTCTGTGTATATGATTCTCTGTACCGACAACACCCTATACACCGGCATCACTCTTGATGTTTTCAGACGCTTCAAGCAACATGAAACCGGACAAGGCGCAAAATATTTTCGCGGGAGGCAACCCAAACAACTGGTTTACCTCGAACCCGGACATAACCGCAGCACAGCAACAAAACGCGAAATAAACCTGAAAAAATTAAATCGGCTAGAGAAAGCAAAGCTCATTGAATCCGATAGTAATAAAGTCACCGAATTTTTGAACGAAAACTTGCCCTCAGCGCAATCGTAACTACCCGGTAGATATTGGCTTCGATCATAGAACACTGATTATACGGATTTCAACGGATTTTATTTTTATCCGTGTCCATCAGTTAAATCCGTGTCATCCGTGTGCTATTTTTTAACGAGATTTATATTTACCCTATAATTACCTTAACTTTCAATAAACACAAAAATGACTCACTCAACTATTTATGCGCTTGATTTTGATGGCGTTATCTGTGACAGCGCGGTAGAAACTGCAATAACCGGCTGGAAAGCGGCGAGCACACTCTGGGATGATATGCCCACAGAGGTTCCTCAAGAGAAGATTGAACAATTCAGGTTAATAAGACCGATGATAGAAACGGGCTACGAAGCCATATTGGCGATGCGTTTGCTCTATCTGGAAGAATCTATTGAAGCCATTGGCAACGACTATGGCGACAAAATCCAACGCTTGTTAAGCGAGGCTCAAATCACAGTAGATGCGCTAAAAAAACTGTTTGGGGAAACCCGGGATACCTGGATTGAAAACGACTTGGCCGATTGGGTCAATATGAACCCCTTATTCGCTAACGTAGCAACAAAGCTGCAACGGCTGGGCGATCAATCGACCTGGTATATTGTTACCACCAAACAGGAGCGTTTTGTTAAACAAATCCTGAAAGCCAATACCATTGAACTGGCCGACGAGCAGATTTTTGGGCTGGATCGGAACATGAACAAAATGGAAGTGTTAAAGACCTTGTTAAAAATTCATCCCAACGACAGCATTCATTTTGTTGAAGACCGTCTGCCAACCCTGTTAAATGTGTTAAACAACACAGAACTTAAAAGTGTTAAGCTGATTTTTGCCTTATGGGGTTACAACACCCCTCAAGATAAAGCCCTGGCCGCACAACAATCCATCACCCTACAACAACTTGAAGATTTTCTTGAGTGATAGATTTGACAGATAAGGGAACGGTTTTTTTAAAAGTCAGTGTTTACCTTAAAAAAATCAAGCCTCGAAAGACACCTGATTTTTTCTTCGTGTCTTCGTGGTGATAGTCTTTTAAAATAGAAACCTCCTTTGCACAGACTGCACCCAAGCCTTTTGGCAAACAAAGATTCGTAGGGGTAGAAAATTTTCTATCCCTACACAGGCATTTCTCACACCAGCAAGTAGCCTTGATGTAACGTAGTGGAATCGAGGATAATCGAAAATAATTCCTCGATTCCGTTTTACTGCATCGAGGCTGCTTGTTTCATTCAAGCTACTGGCTACCATTTAAAGCAGGACGATTTTCTAAAAGGGCTGGTATCTATCCCGGCTTAAGTTGATAGCCCCTTTAACGACAAGGGGTTACCAAAAAGACAACCCCCCATTTATATTAAAGCTATGCGAAAGACAAAAAAAAGGGCCTTTCGGCCCTTTTTTGTTTTGCTGTTTTTTATGCTTCTTTATCGACTTCTTTAATACTTAATCTGACTCTGCCTTGGCGGTCAATTTCAAGTACTTTAACTCTGACTACATCGCCTTCATTTAAACGGTCGCTGACTTTATCAACGTGTTCATCTGAAATTTGCGAGATGTGAACCAAACCGTCTTTACCCGGAAGAATGGTGACAAAGGCACCGAAATCCATCAGTCTGGCCACTTTACCTTCGTAAATTTTACCCACTTCAACTTCAGCGGTAATTTCTTCGATAAGACGACGAGCTTCTTCACCTGCGGCTTTGTCGACAGAGGCTACTTTGACGATACCGTCATCAGTCAAATCAACGCTGGCACCGGTTTGTTCGGTGATGCTGCGTATGGTTGCACCGCCTTTACCAATCACTTCACGAATTTTGCTGGGATCAATTTTAAACGTGATAATGCGAGGTGCAAAATCAGACATTTCATCGCGTGTGCTGGATAATGCCTTGTTCATTTCATCCAGAATATGCAAACGGCCTTGTTTTGCTTGTTCCAGTGCAGATTTCATGATTTCTGCGGTAATGCCATCAATTTTGATGTCCATTTGCAGAGCGGTAATGCCATCGACTGAACCAGCGACTTTAAAGTCCATATCGCCAAGATGATCTTCATCACCCATGATGTCGGATAAAACGGCAAAGCTGTCGCCTTCTTTAATCAAGCCCATTGCGATACCCGCAACCGGTGATTTAATCGGCACACCCGCATCCATTAATGCCAAACTGCTACCGCAGACTGAAGCCATAGAGCTTGAGCCATTCGATTCAGTAATTTCAGACACTACGCGAATGGTATAAGGAAATTCATCCATGTTGGGTAACACGGCAGCAACGCCACGTTTTGCCAAACGACCATGACCAATTTCACGACGTTTTGGTGAACCAACAAAACCCGTTTCACCGACACTGTACGGAGGAAAATTGTAATGCAACATGAACGGTTCTTTATATTCACCGGCCAACGCATCAATAATTTGCGCATCACGGGCAGTACCCAAGGTTGCAACCACTAACGCCTGAGTTTCGCCGCGTGTAAACAGGGCTGAACCATGGGTTCTTGGCAGCACACCGGTTCTGATGGAAATAGGTCGGATCTTGTCTAAGGCCCTGCCATCAATACGCTTGCCTTCGTTAAGGATGGCGTTGCGGACAATGCGGTATTCCAGGTGTTCGATAATGCCGCGTATATCTTTTTCGGCATAGTCAGCGTTGGCTGTCAGTTTTTCGACAACGGCTGTTCTAATGGCTTTTAACTGTTCTTGTCTGACCAGTTTTTCAGCTACTTGATAAGCGGCTTTAATACCGGCTTCAGTTTCTTCAGTGACTAATCTGACTAATTCAGCATTAGCTTCGGGAGCAACCCATTCAACAACACCGGTACCTGCAGCGAGTGCAAATTCATTAATGGCGTTAATGGCGATCTGCATTTGTTCGTGACCAAACAAAACCGCACCCAACATGATTTCTTCCGATAGACCGATGGCCTCGGATTCCACCATCAATACTGCATGGGCAGTACCGGCTACGACCAATGTTAATTCAGATTCTTTTAAGGTAGCAGGTGACGGATTAATCAAATAAACGCCGTCTTTATAACCCACACAAGCGGCACCTATGGGGCCGTTAAAAGGCAATCCTGATACTGCCAAGGCAGCAGAGGCACCTAAAAGGGCAGGGATTTCCGGATCAACGTCAGGATTTAAAGAGATGACTGTTGCAATAATTTGAACTTCGTTGGTGTAGCCTTCAGGAAAGAGCGGACGAATCGGCCGATCAATCAATCTTGACGTTAACGTTTCTTTTTCGCTTGGACGTCCTTCTCTCTTAAAAAAGCCACCGGGAATTTTACCCGCTGCATAGGCTTTTTCTTGATAATTAACCGTTAACGGAAAAAAATCTCCACCATTAGCTTCTTTTTTACCAACGACAGTGACTAGTAGTGATGTACCATCGACATCGATTATGACAGCGCCGTCTGCTTGACGTGCGATTTCACCAGTTTCTAATGTAACGAGTTTATCGCCGTACTGAAATTCTTTCCTGACAGGATTCACTATAGGTTCCTTTGTGTAGATATTATTTACAGAGACCTTGCAGGGCAAGGTCTCGTATGTGCTGCTTCTTAATGACTTTTACTTGCGTAATTGCAATCCGTTAACAGCGATTGAATCAGGCTTTTTTACTTACGTAAACCCAGGCGCTCAATCAACGAACGGTAACGGCTGATGTCTTTATTTTTTAAATAATCCAGCAATTTACGACGCTGATTAACCATCCGTAACAATCCACGACGTGAATGATTGTCTTTTTTGTGAGCTGCAAAATGCGGTGTTAAATGAAGAATGTGCGCTGTTAATAGTGCAACTTGTACTTCAGGTGAACCGGTATCCGTTTCTGACTGGCGATACGTTTCAACAACTGCTTTTTTTTGTTCTGCTGTAAATGGCATTTATAATCCCTAAGATTAAAGTTAAAATTAAAACCGTCCAATGACGGTCTTTTGGTAAATTGATTTCCACGTTAGGGTGTAGAAATCAATATTTGTTATAGAGGCGTGATTAATCGTGTCTCTAATTAGATACTCATGTTAAACAACTTTTTCGGTGCTATTTTACCATCCATTAGCATTTCTCCCAAGCCCAAAAAAATATCCGCATGATACATTCTTAACGAGCCTTGCCACATTGACGGACTGAAATCAGTAAAACGGGGGTAGTTTATGGATTGGCCATAGTTGATGGCGATGGCTTGTTCGTCGGACAAATGGACAGCAGGCAAGGCCTCCAAAGGTTTATCAACATTGATTAACAATTGATATAAGTCTTGCTCGCTCATGGCCGTCAATTGTTCAATGGTTTTGGCATCTTCAATATTAAATTGACCCGCTTCCAGTCGACGCAACTCTTTAACCGTTCCGCCGCATCCCAGAAAATGCCCTATATCTTCAGCCAATGACCGGATATAGGTGCCTTTTGAACAAAACACTTCCAGCCTTAACTGATCAGGCTGACTGTCTTTCGCGTGTGAATCAGTTAGCAGCTTTAATTCGAAGATGGTGATTCGCCGAGCTTTACGCTCGATGGTTTTACCTTCGCGTGCCAATTCATAGAGTTTTCTGCCGTTATGTTTTAACGCAGAATACATGGGTGGAATCTGATCAATTTCACCCGTAAATTGTTGCAAACAGGCTTGTATTTCTGCCATTGAAAAATCAGGAACCGGTTTGGTTTCGATAACCGTACCCTCTGCATCACCCGTATCGGTCATAACACCTAACTGAACAAGCACCTGATAGCGCTTGTTGTCATCCAGCATTAATGCCGAAACTTTAGTGGCCTCGCCAAAACAAAGCGGCAGCAAACCGGTTGCCAAAGGATCCAGACTACCGGTATGCCCGGCTTTATTGGCATTAAATAAATGCCTGACTTCCTGCAACGCTTTATTTGAGGAAACGCCCAAACGCTTGTCCAGCAGCAAAATGCCGTGAACATTGCGTCCGGACTTGCGTTTACTCATGTATCGGAACTGTCCGAATCATGCTTGTCCTGAGCTGAGTCCAAAGACTTGTCCTGAACTGAGTCCAAAAGCTTGCCCTGAGCAGACTCGACTAAGGGCTTGCCCTGAGCGGAGTCGAAGGGCTTGAGCACATCACTTAATAACTCGGCTACCCGCATGCCGGTATCAAAGGAATCATCATAATGAAAGCGCAGTTCGGAAATATGCCTTAAGCGCATTCTTTTTGCCAACTGATGCCGAATAACCGGTGACATCTCATTTAGCAATTTAACGTTCGCACGCTTGCCTTGCTCATCAACATTTAATACGGTGACATAGATTTTTGCAACGGCCAGGTCTTTGGTGACCACCACTTCGTTAATGGTAACAAAACCTAACCTGGAATCATCAATATCCCGCAGCAAGATCAAAGAAAGCTCTTTTTGCATCTGTGATGAAACACGCGCATTACGACCAAATTCTTTTGCCATAAGCTTACAGTTCCCGCTTGATTTCTATGCGTTCAAATACTTCAATCTGGTCGCCAGGCTGAACATCGTTGTAATTCTTTACACCGATACCACATTCCATGCCCATTTTAACTTCGGCTGCATCATCTTTAAAGCGACGTAAGGATTCCAGTTGCCCTTCATAAATAACGACATGATTACGCAAGACACGAATAGGAAGGCTTCTCTTAACAAAACCGTCAATGACCATACAACCGGCAATCGCACCAAATTTGGGTGACCGGAATACGTCACGCACTTCAGCAAGACCGACAATTTGTTCTTTAATTTCAGGTGCCAGCATACCGCTGATCGCTTTCTTGACTTCATCAATCGCATCATAAATGACACTGTAATAATGCAGGTCGATGTTTTTTTCTTCAATCAACTTTCTGGCGGTCGTATCGGCTCTCACATTAAAGCCCATCAGAATCGCACCGGAAGCCAATGCCAGATTGGCATCACCTTCATTAATACCGCCAACACCACCAAAGACAATCTTGACTTCCACTTCTTCATTGGATAGCGAGACCAGTGATCCGCGTAACGCTTCCAAACTACCTTGCACATCAGTTTTGATAACCAGATTAACACTGGCAATCTCGCCGGTTGCCATTCTGGAGAACACTTCATCCAGTTTGGAAGCCCGTTGTGCAGCATGTTTAGTGAATTTTTTACGGTCTTCACGATGTTTTGCCAAATCTTTGGCAATACGTTCGTTTTGTACCACCATAAACTCATCACCGGCATTCGGTGTGCCCGACAAACCAAGAATTTCAACCGGCGAACAAGGGCCCGCTTCTTTAATGGCTTTTCCATTCTCGTTAAACATGGCCCGAACACGACCGTATTCTTGACCACAAAGCACCATTTGGCCACTTTCCAGCGTACCTTTTTGAATCATTATTGTTGCGACAGCACCACGACCTTTATCCAGTCTTGATTCAATCACAAGACCTGAAGCAGGGCCTTCAACAGGCGCTTTTAATTCCAAAATTTCAGTCTGAACGATTAAGGATTCGATTAATTCATCAATACCCTCACCGGTCTTGGCAGAAATTTTAAGGAACTGCACATCGCCGCCCCATTCTTCAGCAAGCACGTTAAGAACCGACAGTTCCTGCATTACTTTATCAGGATTAGCATCCGGCTTATCGATTTTATTAATGGCGACGATAATCGGCACATTAGCCGCTCTCGCATGCTCAACCGCTTCTTTGGTTTGCGGCATCACGCCATCATCGGC
This sequence comes from Methylococcaceae bacterium, assembly GCA_037130115.1. Classification (GTDB taxonomy): domain Bacteria; phylum Pseudomonadota; class Gammaproteobacteria; order Methylococcales; family Methylomonadaceae; genus Methylobacter_C. The sequence goes on along the minus strand of JBAXTQ010000134.1, from coordinate 3,635 downwards.
GGCAACAACAATAATGACTACGTCGGTAATGTCGGCACCTCTGGCTCTCATGGCAGTAAATGCAGCATGTCCAGGCGTGTCTAAAAAGGTTACCGAGCCATGATCGGTTTTGACTTGATAAGCACCGATATGCTGAGTAATACCACCCGCTTCACCGGCGGCAACGCGGGTTTTACGGATATAATCGAGCAGCGATGTTTTACCGTGATCGACGTGACCCATAATGGTTACAATCGGGGCGCGTGGTAATTCAACGCGGTTATCTTCTACCTGCGCTTCGGCCAGCATTTCCTGCTCAAGATCATCATCACTCTGCATAATCGCTTTGTGACCCATTTCTTCAACCAAAATAACCGCTGTTTCCTGGTCAATGCTTTGATTGATGGTCGCCATAATGCCCAGCTTCATCAAATGCTTGATGACCATCGCCGCTTTAACACTCATTTTCTGAGCTAAATCGGAGACAATAATCATTTCCGGTATAGTGACGTCTTTCACTATAGGGGCAACCGGCATCTCAAATTGATGTTTACCATCAGATTGCGCACTAGCTCGTTGCGGTTGCTTGCCTTTTTTCTTGCCTCTTTTGGCATCTTTGCCGGATGAGCGTGAATTTCCACCACCGCCTTCTTCCTGCTTTTTCCTGTGCAGTGTTTCTTGTTTTACTGCGGCCTGCTGCCTTACTTTATCGGCATTTTTCTTAATAGACTCTTCAAGCCGATGCTCTTTTTCTTGCTGTTTTTTTCTGGCATCGTCCGCTTCTTTGGTTTTTATCGCTTTTTCCTGCTTGATTTTCTTTTCTTCCTTTATTTTTAAAGCTTCAAATTTAGCTTCAGATTCAATAGCTTCAACAGGCTCAAGAGGTTCAAGCTCAGCTTCAATAATGACTTGAGGCTCAACGTCAGCTATCGCGACAACTTGAACTTCCGGTTCAACTTGAACTTCCGGTTCAATTTTAACGGGTTCTGCCATGATTGTTTCTACCTTGGGAGTCAGTTCAACGGCAACAATCGGCGCTTCAGCAAGCGGCTGTTTTTCGACGGGCGTTAAAATGACTTCTTCCGGCTTTACCGGCTCAACCACGATTGGCTTTGGCAGCTCTTCTTTCTTGGGTAAATCAGCATCCGCCACTTCACTACGTTTTATATAAGTCTTCTTTTTACGCACTTCAACGCTAATCGTTTTAGTTGAACTGCCGGGTATGCTGGCCTGTTTAATTTCCGTCACTTTTCTGCGCTCTAAAGTCACACGTTTGGGAGAATTACTGGCTTGATCTTCCGCTTTACCGTGACGCTTACGCAAATGCGCAAGCAATTGCATTTTTTCATCTTCATTAATGACATCATCAGGCGCACGTGCAGATAAACCTGCTTCTTTTAGCTGCTCTAATAATCGTTCCAGAGGTATTTTCACTATCTCTGCTAATTGCTGTACTGTTTTATCACTCATCTTTTACCCCTTACCTACTCGCTATGTGCCTTAAGCAAACCAAGGCTCACGCGCCTTCATAATTAATTTTGCCGCCCGCTCTTCATTCATTCCTGAAAAATTCAACAAATCGTCGACTGACTGCTCTGCCAAATTATCCATTGTAATAATACCTTGACTTGCCAAATCAAAAGCCAGATCAGAATCCATACCCTCCATTTCCAGCAGATCAGCCGCCGGCTCCGCCGACTCTATTTTTTCTTCCAGGGCAATGGCACTAATCAATAAGGCATCTTTTGCCCGACTTCTTAGTTCATTAACCAAATCTTCATCAAAGCCTTCAATTTCGAGCATTTCACTGACCGGAACGTAAGCAATCTCCTCGACACTAATAAAGCCTTCTTCTGCAAGAATTAAGGCAATATCTTCATCAACATCCAATTGATCAATGAATAACTGCTTTATCTTGCCGACTTCAGCTTCAGCACTCTGTTCTGCTTTGGACGCATCAATCACATTCAATTCCCAGCCTGTTAATTGACTCGCCAGACGGACATTTTGACCGCCTCGACCAATCGCTTGAGACAAGTTATCCGAGCTTACCGCCAGATCCATGCTGTGTTTGTCTTCATCCACAACGATGGACTGAATTTCAGCAGGTGACATGGCATTAATTACAAATTGAGCTTCACTTGGATTCCAGAGAATAATGTCAACCCGTTCACCGGCCAGTTCATTGGTGACTGATTGAACTCTTGAACCTCTCATACCTACGCAAGCACCGACCGGATCCAACCTTGGATCATTGCTCTTAACGGCTAATTTAGCCCTGGAACCTGGATCACGTGCAGCACCTATTACAGAAATCAAGCCTTCACCGACTTCAGGCACTTCCAGACGAAACAAGGCTATTAATAATTCAGGCGCTGTGCGGCTGACAAATAATTGTGGGCCACGCGGTTCCGAGCGAACATCTTTCAAATAGCCTCTAATCCGGTCGCCAATGCGAATGGCTTCGCGCGGAATCATATCTTCCTTGGCAATATAGGCTTCGACATGACCACCCAAGTCCAGATAAAGACTCCCTTTTTCAATACGCTTGACAATACCGGTAATCAGTTCACCGACACGGCTATTATAGGCTTCAACAATTTTTCTGCGTTCAGCTTCTCTAACCTTGTGGATAATAACCTGCTTGGCAGTTTGGGCGGCAATACGTCCGAAATCAACAGATTCAATTTCTTCTTCTACCACATCACCAATTTGAATATCCGGGTTATCCAGCAGGGCAACCTCTAACAGAACCTGAGTGGTTGGAAATTCTACATCACCATCCCAAGAGGGATTAGCATCAACAACATCCCATTGCCTGTAAGTGACATAGCCGCCTGTTTTTCTGTCGATGGCAACACGTGCGTTAATTGGATTGGCGTGACGTTTTACCGTAGCAGCTTCTAATGCGGATTCTATCGCTTGAAAAACGACGTCCTTTTCAATCTCTCTTTCATTAGAAAAAACCTCCACTACCAACAAAATTTCTTTATTTGCCACTGCGGCCTCCTTTTTCAATTAAGTATTCGGGCACCAAACGCGCTTTACTCATCGCATCAAAGGGTACCTCATAAATCTGCTCACCTTCTTGAAGTGTGATAACATCATCTTCAACTTTTATGATCAGACCGGTAATTCTTTTTCGGCCACCGATAGCTTTAAATAAACTAACCAGTGCCGCACTGCCGATAAACTGCTCAAATTGACTGATTTTAAAGAACGGTCTATCTGAACCCGGCGAAGAAACCTCTAACTGATAGTTGCCTTGTATTGGATCTTCCACATCCAGGACACCACTTATTTGATGACTGACTTTAGTACAATCTTCAACCAGAATTCCATTTTCGCTATCAATATAAATTCTTAACAAACCATGCTTGGGATGCGGATTATAATCAATACCGACACACTCATAACCTAAACCTTCAACAATTGGCTCGATTAAGTTAACCAAATGCTCGGGAGCCTGTTTCATGGTTTCCTCACTTATTTTTGAACAAAAAAAAAGAGCCAACGGCTCTTCCATAAACAATCTAATTTTAAGCTCCAAAAAAACCGGAAGCCCAGAAAATAAAAAACCCCAAAATGGGGTTCTAAAATATGGTAGCGGGGGCAGGATTTGAACCTACGACCTTCGGGTTATGAGCCCGACGAGC
>JBAXTQ010000133.1:0-10857 GCA_037130115.1 Methylococcaceae bacterium | reverse complement strand
AATGCCGTTAAGTTAAGCATACAACGGGAGTAAAACCGCTTTAGCTGTTTTTACAAGCAATAGCTGAAGCGATTGCACTCCAGTTTTTTAAACAACGTGCGCTTAACTTAACGGCATTACGTCTGCACAACTTAAGCCTAAAGGGTTTCGCAAATCCGGTCACGCTTAGTGACCCATCGTAATCATGGTAAACTTTCTATCATTCAAACCAAACTATAGCCTAACTACCGATGCCCGAATTACCTGAAGTTGAAACAACCTGTCGTGGCATTGCGCCACATATTGAAGGGCAAACGCTTAAACAGATTATTATTCGTCAACCCAAATTACGCTGGCCTGTGCCGGAAACGCTGTGCGATATTTTAACAGGTCTCAGTATCCAATCCGTTTCCAGGCGGGCCAAATATCTGCTCTTTGCGACCGATGCCGGTACGATGCTGGTGCATTTGGGCATGTCGGGCAGTTTACGCATTATAACGAACAGTCAGAGTCCGGGTAAACATGATCATATTGATTTTATTTTTAACAACGATAAAGTGCTGCGTTTTAACGATCCACGCCGCTTTGGCGCGGTGTTATGGACATCAGCACCTATTACAGAACACAAGTTGCTTAAAGATTTAGGCCCCGAACCCTTATTGGCTGATTTTACTGGCAAGCTTCTTTATACCTTGTCCAGAAACCGAAAAGTACCGGTAAAATCATTTATTATGGATAGTCACATTGTGGTGGGCGTTGGTAATATTTACGCCAATGAAGCGTTGTTTATAGCAGGTATTTTGCCCTCGCGGCAGGCCGGGAAGATTTCTTTGGCGCGTTATGAAAGATTGGCGGAATGTATTCGGGTAATTTTACAAAACTCCATTCAACAAGGCGGCACTACCTTACGGGACTTTGTTAATGAAGCCGGAAAACCCGGTTATTTCAAGCAACAACTTAAGGTTTACGGTCGCAAAGGCTTGCCGTGTATTGACTGCCAACAACCCTTAAACGAGATAAGACTAGCTAACCGCTCAACGGTTTTTTGTGATGTTTGTCAGCGCTAACGGATGCACGTAGAAATAAGAGAAATAGCGGCACAACTTGCTTTATAAAGATTAGCCCCTATAATTGTCGTCTGCTTTCAGGTTCCAGAAGATAGTTAAATCTAATGGTTAAACGGGAAGTCGGTAAGGTTTACACCAAATCCGACGCTGCCCCCGCAACGGTATATAAGTAAAGAATCATCAGTACGCCACTGTGTATAACATGGGAAGGTGATGATTCAGGTTAACGCCACTTATAAGCCCGGAGACCGGCCTAAAAGTATAATTCGCAACAGCGGAGGGCTGTTTTGCGTAGTGATTACGCGCCCCCGTGTTTTTCATTTATCTTCTGTTGTCCTCCGCTGTTATTACTCAATCTTTATGCGCGGGCGGCGCAGAGGACAATTATGCAAAAAATTATAGCCAGCTCCTTATTACTCGTGGGTTTTAATACCCAGTCACACGCACAACAAAATCCTGCCGATAATTCTTTAGAACTACCTAATATGGTGGTTACGGCAACCAGAACCGAGACGCCTGAAAATGAATTATCAACTGCCACCACCGTTTATACCCGAAAAGATATTGAGCGCTTACAGGTTCAAACCTTACCTGAATTATTAAAAGGTACAAGTGGAATCGACATAACTCAGCAAGGCGGCTACGGTAAAACCACCGGTTTATTTATGCGGGGTACTAACTCTGATAATGTCTTGGTATTAATTGATGGCATTAAAGTGGGTTCTACTACGTTGGGCACTACGCCGTTTGAGTTTATTCCAATGGATTCTGTTGAGCGAGTGGAAATTATTAAAGGCCCTCAATCGAGCCTTTACGGTTCGGAAGCAATGGGCGGCGTTATCCAGATTTTTACCCGCAAAGGTGCGGCAACCGAAAAACCAACTATAACGCTGGATTCAGGGGGTGGAACTTATAACACCTATAAAGCGGCCGGCACCATCAGTGGTCAATGGAAAGACAACTGGTACACGTTAGGCTCATCAGGACTTGGTTCGCACGGATTTAATGCCCAACAAGCAACCCCCGGCCCTTATGGCGTTAATCAACCTGACAATGATGGTTATAACAATGCAGCAGTCAATGCCAAAGTAGGACGCCATTTTAAAAATAATGGGGAAATTGAAGCCTTCTTCTTGAGAACTCAAGGGACGACCAACTTTGACGGAAATTATCAAAATAAAACCAACTTTATAGAACAGGTCGTTGGTACATCAGCCAGCATGGATATTTTGAAAAATTGGCGTTCAACCCTGCGTTTTGGGCAAAGCCAAGATAATGGGAACCAGTTTGCTCCGGACGGTTCTTTCTCCAGCAAATTTAACAGCACACGCTGGAATGCCAGTTGGTTGAATCAGCTTAAATTATCCGATAATCATAAGTTAACTATGGGTTCGGATTATCGCCTGGATGAAGTCAATAGCTCAGAAAGTTACAATCAAAAATCTCGTTATGATGTCGGTGTATTTACGGAATTACATAGCCGGTTATGGACTAATCATTTTGTTAACGCTTCGGTACGCTTCGATAATAATCAGGCATTCGGTGATTACGTTACCGGCAGCGTTGGCTGGCGGTATAATTGGGATCATGGCATTAGCCTGTTGGCAAATTTTGGCAATGCGTTTAAAGCCCCGTCCCTTAATGATCTCTATTACCCTAACTATGGTAATGCTCACCTGAAGCCGGAAGAATCAAAGTCCTATGAAACCGGAATTATTGGCAACCATGACTGGGGACAATGGGAAGTTCGCGCTTACCATACCAATATCGACAATTTGATTACCCCTACAATGGACCCGATAACGTATAATTTTAGTGCAGAAAATATTGGCAAAGCACAAATTGAAGGTATTGAAACTGAAATCGGCTCGCAATTGATGGGCTGGAATGGCAAGCTGACCTTGAATTTATTGGATCCAAAGAATGTGGAAACCAATGCCAGACTGCCTCGTCGAGCCACAGAAATGCTGGCATTTGATTTATCCAGAACGTTTGGGGCTTTTGATTTGGGCGCTAATGTATTGGCGCAGGGCGATCGTTTTAATAACAATCAAAATACCGTCAAGGTGGGTGGGTATGTCACGGCTGATTTACGTTCTGCCTATCACATCAACAAAAACTGGATGTTAAGTGCTAAATTAAACAACCTTTTGGATAAGCAATATCAACTAGTTGACACTTATAACACAGCGGGTAGAAACTTTTTCCTTTCAATCCATTATAATAACTAACCCATACGCCAGGGACGGCATTATTTTTAATCCACCACACTATAAAACTATGAACATAAAACAATGGCTAAAAGCCGAGTATTTACCTATCCCTTTGATTGCCTTGATGGTGCTGACACGTTTTCATCATTTTGGTGACGTGCTGCATCTTCCCGATGCTTCATTAGCGGTATTTTTCTTTGCCGGTTTTTACCGTAAAAAAGCCTTATTGGGGTTTTTAATGGTGTTGGCTGGATTGATTGACACTGTTGCTATCGAAAATGGCACCAGCGGCTGGTGTGTATCGCCTGCCTATATTTTCCTTATCCCCACGTATGCCGTTATGTGGGTTGCCGGTCGATACTGCGCAACATTTAAAGCAATGAACCTTGCGGAACTGACCAAGACTGTCGGCTTGCTAACACTGGCAACATCAACTGCCTTTGCCATCTCAAATGGCAGTTTTTATCTGTTGTCAGGCCGTTTTGAAGAACTGTCATTTATCAGCTATTTTTCACGAGTAGCACAGTATTACCCCTCTTATGTGGGTGCGGCCTTAATTTATGCCGTGACTGGTTTGGCTATCGTTAAGCTAATCAAGTTATTACCTGAATTACAGTCTGGCCATAAAGCTGTTTGAGACTTAAAAAAGCGGGATTAAACATAAGGATTCTGTGTAATAGAACACGGATGGCACGGATTTAACTGATAACCACGGATACCAGATAAATATTCTTCCTGTCCCAGATACCATCCCTTCAAGGGATGTTATCTGTATGGGCTTACAATAAAAAATCCGTTGAAATCCGTCTGATCCGTATCATCCGTGTTCTATCATCGAAATCAGTAGTGACTGGCTAACAGCAACTACCGGTGTTGGACTTATCCTCATGCTGTCCGCCTTTGGTTTCTGCAACCGCACGAAGCGTTCCGGTTGCACAGTTCCAAGGCTTACCCGCCCTGTCTTCCGCAGGCGCTATGCCGATAAAATCATTATTATACGTTTCGCTGGTGAGCAACTTATAATTGCGCTCGCAAACCGCCATGCGCTGTCCCCTAAAATAAACATGACCTTCATCGTCATAAATTTCAGAATAGGGACCGCGATAAATAACGGCATGGCCTTTATCAATACACGGTTGATTTTGAGGCTTTACTGCGGTGATGGTAACTGAGCGAAACTCCAATCCTTCAATAACCTGCCAAGGCTGGTTTTCCCATTTATCATAACTGACAGCTATAAAGCCGGCTTTGATAAAAGCTTCCAGAAATTCATGTTCTTGTAACGCACCCGAAATACAACCGCTCCATAATTGTTGATTCTGTTTTAAATGCTGCGGCACCGCTTCATCGCTGACAATATCCGAAATAGCAACACGACCACCCGGCTTAACCACGCGAAATATTTCCTGTATCAGTTGCTCCTTATCACTGTCATGAACCAAATTAAGTACACAATTGGAAACCACCAGATCCACCGAGTTATCGGCAATTAAGGGTGACTCAAGCCGCTGCTTTTCCTGCCAGGCGCGTAAGGCAATAATATCTTCTGCTTTATGTACGGGATGTTGGGCCAAGTGCTCATTCATGGCGGCCAAATCCAACGCTAAATCCTGAATTTGCCCTTTAACAAATTCAACCCGGTTTGAACCCAGTTTTTCAGCCATTTCATGTTGATATTTTCGAGCCAGCGCCAGCATGTCATCGTTCATATCAACACCGATAACCTTGCCTTTATCACCGACCAATTGCGCGGCCATGTAACAGATTTTTCCGGAACCGGAACCTAAATCCAGCACCACATCGCCTTTTTTAACATAGCGTGACGGATCACCACAGCCATAGTCTTTATCAATGATTTCCTGGGGCAGTAAGGTCAGTAATTCCTGATCATAATCTACCGGACAGCACAAATCGGCCTGTATTGATTCTGCACCTGCTGAATAGCGCTCTAAAACACCGGCTTCTACGGTCATTTTGATTCCTTGTTAAAGTTATTATTATTCTGGAAAAATCAGTGCATCCACTAAATTGGGGATCAATCACCGTTTTTAGAATTATACTCGATGTTGAAGTTTTTAAGCTTGGAAAAACAGCCGGTATCAGTATTAGAATCTCGCCTATTTCAACGACATATTGATGTCCGAGCGTACAAGCTTGGGCGATATAAGATTGCCGAACTTTCGTGGATGTAAAACGCCTGCAATTATGCTTGGCATTATTTACTTTTGGCGAGTAGTACCTGGGTTCTTGATCGGGAACATCAAATATCATTTCAATATATTGCATTCCTGTTCGGCGTCAACTATCTTTTAAATAAGGTCTACATATTACCTTAACTATTTATAAAGAATTTTTCAGGCTACCCACTTTAAGCGGCACATAACATACCCGCTTTAAGGAGTTTACATTTTTAAACCTTCGACGTTGCCTGAGACGCCTGTATTTTTGACAAACCAGGAGACTGTATGAAAATGGCAAACTGGGGAAATTTACCGCACATAAAATCAGATAACGATACTTTTAGAAAAAATAAATTTATTCTAAAAATAACAGAAATAATAAGATTTTATAAAATACCTTTTATTGCAATAGCAGAAAGAATAGCATTTATTGTAGCGATAACCCTTATAGGACAGTTAGTGCTTTTATGGATTGATCTAATTAGAAATTAAAAGAAAATCCTGGGGGCAATTTAATCCAAAGCGCCCCCGCAACTACTGCCCTGCCCCGCTGTACAGCCATAACAATGCTGACGAACAGTGATGGGGGAACCCGGTAATGAGGAAGGATTTATTAACTCGCTTAGATGCGTTTTACTGGCCGGATTTGCACCCAAAGGCAGTTGCAGCATCTGGTTAAAATCGCAGTCATAGACAAAACCCTGCCAATCCACGCTCAAGGTATTACGACACATAACGCCCGACAAATTTTCTTGGCGGTAATTGTCTTTTAACAGTTGCATATAATCATTAAACAAACCCTTGCTAATCAGCATACTGCCAAAACGCTGAATGGGCAGGTTGGTTAAGGCAAACAGTTTATTAAAAACGATGCCATAGTTTGCTTGCAGATGTTCTTTATACGCTTTTTCCAAGGCTTTTTGTTCGGGCGGCAAATTGATACCTTGAGGATTAAAAACCAGATTAAGCTGCAATAGACTATCCGCTTGACCAAACCCCAAGCTGTTTAATTTTTTTAACGCTGACAAGCTGGTATTAAAAGTGCCTTTACCTCGCTGTTTATCAACGTTATCTTCAAGATAACAAGGTAACGAAGCAGTAATCACCACCTTGTTGTCAGCAAGAAATTCGGCCATCTCTTCAAATCCGGGTTCTTCAAGAATAACCAGATTGCAACGGTCAATAACGGTAACATCCATTGCCCGAGCTTGCGTTACCAAATAGGTAAAGTGCGGATTCATTTCCGGCGCACCACCGGTTAAATCCAGCGTATGAATATTTTCTTTTTTGATAAAATCCAGAATCAAATCCACGGTGGCCTTAGCCATTAATTCGGTGCGCTTAGGCCCTGCGTTAACATGACAATGGGTGCAACTCAGATTACACAAATAGCCCAGATTAACCTGCAATATTTCCAGCGCATGCCGGTTAATCGCCGGAAAATCAGTGTGTTCCAGATGAGGTAAGGTTCCGTGCATAATGGATTAGTTGGTGCTGAAGTAAATATCGCCGTAATACGCAGTGACTTTGCCGTGCGAATCATCCGTATCGGTCATAATGGCAACCGCATCAATATAGCGTATATCTTCACCAAACTGAAGTTTAAGGTCGGCAAGAATATTCCGTTTTTCTGAATACCAGGTGCCGGTTTGATCGCTTGATGACCGAAGGGCAATCATCGTCATTTTGCCGTTAGCCCCTGCGAATGCATAAGCATTGGGCCAAACTTTACCAATCGGCGACGTGCTGGCCCAGACATAATTGATGGCCTTGGTTTGCCAAAAAGCCACACCACCATTAACGACCACATAAATCCTGGCCGCATAATCATCGCCGGATTTTTCTTGTTCATTAATATCGTTACCCAGCCGGTTTTTGATGTGCCAACGCCAGTTCATCACCGGTGTTTTTTGCAAATCAATACGCTGCTCGTTAAAAAGGCCGGAAGCACTGGTTGCACTTTCGGCCTTTAATACTTGAGTGCCGGCAAGATCGACCAACTGGTAGTCCGTCTTGCCTTTAAATTCCCTGGCTTCCCAATGATCAAGTGATCCCGATGAAAAAGAACCGATCATCAGCTTTTCATCCGCAGCTTCAGCGCGAACAGTGGCACTTAATAACATAATTGTACAAAAAAATGATAACTGACTGAATACGCGCATTAAAAATATTTCCTGTTTAAAATGGTAACTACCCAGACTATTCGGGCTTCGATTATAGAACACGGATGACACTGATTAGACGGATTTCAACGGATTTTTCTTTTTAGTCAATCTTCAAGTTTTTAATTCTTGATTTCGGGTGAATTCAGCGATAACAAGTATTAGGCGTAGGCTGGAATAAGACCACCCAAGCGTAGCGCGTGGTGGCGTTTCCGGGTCACTCGTACAACATGCCGGAAACGCTCAACTCGCTTACGCTTGAAAAGCCTTATTCCGGCCTACATCTATTGTCCGTTATGTTACTGGTTATCTAGCACCTATAAAGTCAAGGTAAGAAAACTTGAAGATCGAGTTTTAATCCCAAAAATACCTTACGTTTTATCCGTGTCTATCAGTAAAATCCGTCTCATCTGTGTGCTATTTTTTAACGACTAAGTAAAAAGTGTTAATCGTTGGCCAGTTGTCGATAAGCGCCACGATAATACAACAGCGGTTCTCCGGAACGACACACGCAGTCCTGAACTTCGCCGATGATGATCCAGTGAGTACCCGCCAGTACTTTCTCAACCACTTTACAGTCCAGAGACATCAAGGTGTTATTCAAAATAGGTGCGCCCGTCACCCCGGCTTTCCAGTCCGTATTTTCAAAGCGCTGTTGTTGGCTGGTACCACCGGCAAATTGGTTGGAAAGGTCTTGTTGATCCGCATTTAAAATATTCACGGCAAAGACCTGGCTTTCCTCAATACCTACACCAGACTCCGCAGAGTCGTTAATACAAACCAATATCTGCGGCGGATTAACGGAAACGCTGGTAAATGCCGTTACTGTCATGCCTTGAACGCCAAACTTCTCGGAGTTTGTAGTCACCACAGTGACACCACTGGCCCAAAGTTGCAATGCCTTTTTAAAATCATCAACACTAACTGTCATTTAGCTCTCCGCTTATTTATTATGGTTATAATGGATTTTTTCAAATAATTAACTGCCCTGTAAAACCGGATAGCCAAGCCCTGGAAATTAAGCCTGCTCTATAAATTCCAGGGTATTCCCGTCCGGATCCCGACAAAAAAGCGCCCTTCGACCGGATATACTCATGGTATAAACAACACCCGCTTTATTCAAGGCATCCTGAATAGGCGTCAGTGCCAATACATTTAAGGCAACATGACGATCCCGTCCACCATGCTGAGGCCGCCCTGTTGTCGGGTCTGGATTTTGCAATTCCAATAAATGAAGCTGCTGCTCACCTATTTGTATCCATACCCCCGGAAAACCCAAATCCGGCCGTTCGACTTGCTGTAACCCCAAAACTTCACAATAAAATTCTCGTGATATAGCGATATCAGCAACAATAAAGCTGGCATGGTTTAGGGAAATTATGTTTATTGGCATGAGTTAAATTGAATATTTTTTTATAGATAAGAAATTATACCTTTTCACCCCTCATTATAAAACAACCGCCGGCTTTACAGCCGCAATCAGAGGTCTGTTAAATAATTCCTGTCTTCATCCAATCTTAATCAAACCGACCGGTTTCCTCTCATCTTGTCGCTGTAATATAGATGCAGTTATAGCAACTTATGCATAACGCGAGTCGTGATGATACCTGATTATCACTCATGCCGGCTACATCAAGCCTCTCCGTTTAAGTAATATCGAATGCTTTTAACAACACAATACCAAGTAGTAATAACCTTGCTTTAAGGAAAAATAATATGAAAAAAGTAATTAAATTATCAATGATCGCACTGGCTTTCAGCCTGCTTGGCGCTTGTGCAACCACTTCAGATGTTGAAAATTTACAATCGCAAGTTGATGGCTTGGATACGTCCGTTAAACAAGCGTCAGCGGATGCCGCCAGTGCACAAGCGACCTCGGCGGATGCGGCAGCAAAAGCAGAATCCGCAGAAGCATCTGCCAATAAGGCGGCTCAATTATCCCAAGATGCCAATAACAAATTAGACAAGAAATTTAAAAAATCCATGATGAAATAAAGCATTATTACTTTAGTTTTGTCGGGTTAAGCACTAGTCGTAACCCGACGCATGGGCTTCTTTAGCGCAAAAAAATAGCCAACCGGGAAAAACGTCTGGCTATTTTTTGTTTATTAAACAGGAAGAATGAAGGATAAAATAAATAACCCGATTGTTTTTGCCGTCAGCTTAAAGACCTATTCTTCATCAACGGAAGAAGTGATCGATCTACCCCCGTAAAAAGTCCCGCTATACAGAGCAAAACTCGACACCATGCATTAATAATCTTTTGCTAAAAAACAAGGAAACGCATGCCTGTCTGATGATCGGGTCTGAAAAAAACTTAGTAAAGAGGCAATAACAGTTCGTTAAAATTGCGATGGAATGGAATTAAGCCTGTTTTTGTGCATGCAAGTTATTGGTGAGCGGCAGAAGTTACCAGTATTTTATCAACGAGGTTCAACCCAAACCAGCGCCAAAATTCGAGCGATCAGGCATAAAAAAACCGGTTGTTTTTAGAAAACAACCGGTTTTTTTATTTATTTGGCGGAGAAGCAGGGGTTCGAACCCTGGGAGGGGATAAACCCTCAACGGTTTTCAAGACCGCCGCTTTCGACCACTCAGCCACCTCTCCAAGCCGTCTATAATAACTCATCAGATTTAAAAATCAATAACTTTATTGGTTTTTTTGTTATTAAGCGGTCATTTCGCCTCTTTGTTACCCTTGATTTATAGTGGTAGGGTGCGCATCGCGTACCTAAAATTGCATCCACTAAACGGTTTTATTTGCACCATAATCTATTATTGTTTTCTATCGGGTGCCTATTAGGTTTCTTTCTCTGACATGGTTGTGGTGCGCGATGCGCACCCTACCCGGCTTTCACCCTGTTGATAAGTTGCCCTTGTGGGCGCACGAGTAAAACAGCTTTAGCTGTTTTACAGGCAATAGCTGAAGCGATTGCACTCCGGTTTTTTAAACAACTTGCGCTTAATTTAACGGCATTGGGTGGCTTGTCGTTTCTCGACTAAATAATTTCCGGATTATTGCATTACGCATTATTCGCTTAACCGGACTCATAGCGTTTCATCGTTCTGATTCTTTTTTTGCAACCTTATCACGCAAATAAACGGGCATTGCCAGTTCAACGTCAACTGCCAGACCCAACTTAAAACCTTGAGCGCCCAAGCGGGCAACGGCTCCAGCTCTGGGCAGGTTGTCAATTTGACAGGTACTGACTAAACCCGCCAAACGCAGTCTTAATTCCTCGCCATAGACGCCCCA
>JBAXTQ010000132.1:0-10910 GCA_037130115.1 Methylococcaceae bacterium | reverse complement strand
CGATGCAGTGGATTGCTTTTTAGATGTTTTTTATTTCATGCGTCGGGGCTGTCTTGCCCCCACCGATAGCAAAGCCAAGCGCACACTATTAGGCAAGTATCTCTATCAATACACCGCTCGCAACACCATGGATTATTTTATCCATAAAGACCTGGGTGGTTTTATGCGTCGCGAGTTGGATTTTTATATCAAGAATGAAATCATGCGTCTTGATGATATAGAAAACGCTGATGCGCCAAAAGTGGAACAGTATTTAGCTCAAATTCGGGTATTACGCCGCATTGCCCAGCAATTGATTGCCTTTTTATCCCAATTGGAAGACTTCCAGAAGAAGTTGTGGCTCAAGAAGAAATTTGTCACTGAAACAAATTACTGCATCACGCTTGATAGAGTGCCGGAAAAATTCTATGCCGAGATTGCCGCCAATGACAAACAGCTGGATGAATGGGAAAAACTGTTTACCACCTCAGAAATTAACGATAGCATTTTAGCCAGCCAGCCAGCCAAAAATTGTACGATTGAGTTTCTAAAAAGCAATCCTTTTCTTCTGCTTGACACCACCTTATTTTCCGACGAGTTTAAACAACAACTGCTTGCTGAACTACCCGATTTAGACGCGCAATGCGATGGCGTGTTGATTCATTCCGAGAACTTTCAGGCATTAGGTTTGATGCAGAAAAAGTATCGGGAACAGGTGAAGTGTATTTATATTGATCCGCCATATAACAAAGGAAATGATTTTTCTTATAAGGATTCATATCGCCATTCTTCTTGGATTTCAGCAGCATTTGATAGACTTTTGCTTTCTAAAGGAGTTATGGCATCAGAGGCCATTCAGTGGACAAGCCTTGATGAGAACGAAGCTGAAAATTTCAGTCGACTGTTGAAGGAAACCTCGGTATTCAAGGAGAGTAAGCTAATAACAGCGATCACTAACCTTAAAGGAACATATGATGCAGATGGTTTTGTTGCCACTCATGAATATGTGATTTGCTGCACAACGAAGTCTTTAAAGACGATTGGTGAACTTCCAGTTCCTGAAGAAAAGCTTGAAAATGATTGGCATGAAGATCAATACGGCCTGTATAAGCAAGGTGATGGACTTAGGAGAACGGGTGCGGATGCACCACGTAGTAGACGGCCTAATGGATGGTTTCCTGTATTTGTTAACGAAGAGCTGCGCGTTTATATTACAGAAAATGATGTGCCAAAATCTGCCGATCATATTGCTGTCTATCCACTTGATAGTGATGGAAATGAGCTTTCGTGGAGTTGGAGTAAGAAAAAAATTACCGATGAATGGTATAACTTAACTGTTAAAGGTGATGAGGAATCAGGATATTCGTTCTATAAAAAACAAAGGGCGGGATTAGCTGGATTACCAACAAGAAAAGCAAAGAGCTTTTTCTATAAACCTGAATACAGTAGTACACATGGAGGAAATACTGCAAAAGATTTGTTTGGTTATAGGATGTCTGAATTTACTCCGAAGTCTGTTTCATTAATTTCTGACTTAATACTCCTTTCAAATAGTGAAGGAAGGGTGATACTTGATTATTACGCTGGAACAGGAACAACAGCACATTCTGTAATAAATGCCAGTCGTGATAAAGCTCCTGAAGAACGCAGTAAATTTATCCTAATTGAAGCTGGTGATTATTTCTATACAGTCCTTAAACCCCGCATCCAAAAAATCGTCTATTCCAAAGATTGGAAAGACGGCAAACCCGTTTCCCGTGAGGGCATTAGCCACTGTTTTAAAACCCTGCGCCTTGAAAGCTACGAAGACACCCTGAATAATCTGGTACTGAAAGCCGATAGCAGTCGCGATATGGCCTTAGCCAATAACGCTGACCTACAACGAGACTACCTGCTTAATTATTTCCTGGATGTGGAAACCAAAGCCAGCCAAAGTTTGCTGAATATCGCCGACTTCCGCGATCCGACGGCTTATAAGATGAACATCAAAAAGCCGGGTAGTGAAGAGCAAAGCCTGCAAGCCATCGATTTGATTGAAACCTTTAATTGGTTAATTGGTTTGTGGGTGCAAAACATGGCTGCACCACATAGCTTTAGTGCGGAATTTGAGCGTGAACAAGATCCCGATTTACCTAAAGAACAAAATACCCGCTTAACCTGCAAACGCCTAAAAGTTGATAATACGGGCGATTATTGGTTTCGCTTGATTGAAGGCTACACACTTAAAGTACCAGGCGATAATACCTCTAAAGTAGCAACCTTGATTATCTGGCGTAAGCAAACCGACGATGCCGAAAAAGATAACGCTGTTCTGCAAAAGTTTTTGCTGGAGAAGTTGCAAATTTCCCCGCGTGCGCAAACTTATGGCGTGATTTATATCAATGGCAGTCATACGCTGCCCAATCCGGTGGTGGAAGGTGAGCAAACCAAGGTGAGATTGATTGAAGAAGCATTTCATAATGCAATGTGGTCAGGGGACGCAAGCTAATGGCCGCCAAACCCAAAGCCGCTGCCAAAAAAAAGGTCAGCGCATCGCTCAATTTTACGGATAAATTGGTGTTAAACCAGTGGCTAATTTCACTGTTTGGTGTGGACACTTTTGCCGTCCATAAAGACGGCAACCGCGAAGTGCGCCCGATGCAGTTTCTGGCCAAACAATTGCGTGACTGTCGTGAAGGCTTGGATACCGACAATCTGCATTTTTTCTATCAGCAATTAAAGCTTAATTGGCAGCCCGATGCGGCATTGGATCCAAATGCCTTGTTGCACTATGAGCAAAATATTGTCAGTCATACCCAATGGCTGAACGAAGGCAGGGAACGACCGATTGAGTGGAAATATTACCAATGGCTATCGTTATTGTTTGCGGAAATTTACCTACACCAGTATTTTTCTGACCGCGAAAAACTACTTGAACAGTTGAATGACTACGTCCGACAATTTAACGTGCATTGGGCGAGTCGCAAAGTACCTATGTTTACAGGTATTAGCGAATACAGCATGGAAGAGCTCAATAAACTGTGCCTGCAAAACGCCACCGGCTCCGGTAAAACTTTGGTGATGCACGTTAATTACCGCCAGTTTGCGCACTACGCCACCGAAGCGGGACAACATGATATGGTTTCGCGCACCTTGTTGATTACCCCGAATGAGGGCTTAAGCAGTCAACATGAACAAGAATTACTTCAGAGCGGCATAGAAGTATCCCGCCTGGTTTTGGATAACAATGCTATTGGTACGACGCGCAGTCTTACCAGTAGTGATTACGGCCATTTAACGCGCATTGATTTTATTGAAATTACCAAACTTAAAGATAATGATGGCCCTAACTCCATTGCTACCCGTAATTTGGGAGATCAAAACCTGATTTTGGTGGATGAAGGTCATCGCGGTATGGGTAAAACCGACGAAGAAGGCTGGATGAAACAACGCGAACGCTTGGTGGAAAAAGGCTTTGCTTTTGAATATTCAGCCACCTTTAAAGAAGCGGTTAAAGCGGCTAATAATCCCAGAATTGAAGAAAGCTATGCTAAAGCGGTGTTGTTTGATTATTCGTATCGGTATTTTTATGAAGACGGCTACGGCAAAGATTACCGTATCTTTAATATTCCCAAATCCCAAGCCGATCACGAATTTATCTATCTGACCGCCTGTTTGTTGGGGTTTTACCAGCAATTACGCTTGTATCGGGAACGTAAAACGGAATATGCCGCTTACAATATTGAAAAACCGCTCTGGGTGTTTGTGGGTTCCAGCGTGTCTGGTAATAAAAAGAAAACCGTTGATGAGGTAGCTACTGTTTCAGATTTGCTCCGGGTATTGTCTTTTTTTGCCCACTTCCTTGAAAAACCTAATGCCGCCATTCAAGCAATTGATACCTTGTTAAACAAGGATGGCACTGCCACCGGTTTGCTGGATAATACGGGGCACGATATTTTTCACGGTGCTTTTTTGTTTTTGCGTCAACGCCTACTCAAGAGCGAAAAGCCGGCGGATATTCATGCTGATATTTTAGAAAGCCTGTTTAACAATCGTGCCGGTGGTCAGTTGCAGTTATTGCGTTTAAAAGGTGATAGCGGCGAACTGCTGTTAAAAGCAGGCAACAGCGACCTACATTTTGGCTTGATCAATGTCGGCGATGCCTTAGGACTTGCCAAACACGTTGAAGAGGAATGCACCAAAGGAAACTGCCCGCAAATCGTGGTTGATGACAGTGACTTTTTCGCTGCCCAATTTGCGAGCGTTAAAGAATCGTCATCCCCTATCAATCTGTTGATAGGTGCCAAGAAATTTGTTGAGGGCTGGGACTGCTGGCGTGTCAGTACACTTGGGTTGATGCGTGTCGGGCGTAGCGAAGGTTCGCAAATCATTCAGTTGTTTGGTCGTGGTGTGCGTTTAAAAGGGCACGCATGGTCATTAAAAAGATCACGGGCAGCGACACCGGCCAAACAGCCCGAATACATCCATTATATTGAAACGCTCAATGTCTTTGGTGTGCAGGCTGATTTTATGGAAAAGTTTCGTGATTTCTTAAAAGACGAAGGCTTGCCTGGCAACGATAGTAAGGAAGTGTTTCAGATTCCGATGAATTTGACTTACGACTTTGGCCAAAAATTGAAAGTGCTACGCCCCAAGCGCAAAGCCGCTGATGGACGTGAATATAGTTTTAACCGCGATGGTGCTATGCCGCTTTTTGGCGGCGTACCGGATTACCTGACCAAAAATCGCATTGAAGTGGATTGGTATCCCAAGATACAGGCTATTGTTGCCCCCGGTGCGCGTGCGGGTAATGCCGCTGCCGTCCTGGAGCATGAAGCCGTATTTACCGATCAACACATTGCTTTTCTCGACATCAATAAATTGTATTTTGAGCTGGAGCAATTTAAGGCGAGGGAAAACCTTTATAGCCTGATTATATTGCCGCAAGCAATCCGTAGTCTGTTGTTAAAGAATGACTGGTATATTTTGTATGTGCCGAAAGAACTGATCGCTTTAAACAGTTACGCCAATGTCCGTATCTGGAACCAGATTGCGCTGGAGTTGCTGAAAAAATACAGCAAAAAATATTTTCTTTATGCAACGGATGAGTTTATCCGCCCACGTTTGGAAGTGCGTGAGTTAGACAGCAACGATGATAATCTACCTAAATCGGAAGAGTGTTATCAATTAATTGTCGATGCCAGTGAGCAACAATTGATTGGTGATATTAAAAAACTTCAGGCTGCGATTGATAAAGAATTAAAGGCTAAGACACATAAACACCTGATTGAAGCGGGTCAATTGCAAGCCTGTATTTTGGGTAATCATTTATTTCAGCCTTTATTATATGCAGAAAAAGGTTGCCCAATAACCATTGCTCCAGTCTCACTTAATAAAAGTGAAAGGGATTTTGTGGTTGATCTGATGCAATGGTTAGAGGCTAATGACGCCAGTTTGCAGGAGAAAAAAACGTCAATTTATTTGTTACGCAATAAATCGCGCGGCAGTGGCATTGGTTTTTTCGAGGCAGGTAATTTCTACCCTGACTTTATACTGTGGGCGGTGACGGGTGAAAAGCAGGTCGTGGCATTTATCGAACCGCATGGTATTTCCCATGAAGCACAGGATAATAAGAAGGTACAATTCCATAAAGTGATTAAAGAAATTGAAACACGCCTTAAAGATCAGGATGTTCGGTTGGAGAGCTTCATAGTCACGCCAACTCCTATTGCTGCTGTCATAGATCGTGGTTTGACGCGTGATGAATGGGCAGATAGGCATGTTCTATTTATGGATAGCTCTGAATATGTGGAAATATTGATGCAAAATCTCATCACGAGCAATTGAAGCATTGCCCTTCGGGGCTACTCCCTATGAATTGCGTGATGAAAAAAACAATTTGGGCTACCAACTTAAGACGGTGCAGTTTGAGGTTAAGCCGTTCGTGGAGAGCCCTTCGTCTGCGCTCAGAAGAGCCTTATCGAACCATAAACGACTTAACCGCTCACCCTTCGACAGGACGAACGGTTAAGTCTCGACTATGCCACGCCTTAAGTTGGTAGCCCTTTTTATTTCTTCGTGCCCGTCGTGTCTTCGTGGTGAATTTTTTAAATTTTCAACCCAACGGATGTATTTAGCGCAATAATAACTACTTGATCAACGCACCCGCAAAAGATAATTGTCGCCAGGCTTCATATAAGACAATGGCAACCGTATTGGATAAATTAAGGCTTCGACTTTCTGGTTGCATAGGCAGATACAAACAGCGGTCGGCACCCAGTTCCGCCAAAATACTTTCAGGAATACCACGGGTTTCAGGGCCAAATAAAAAAGCATCGCCTGCCCTAAAATCCACGTCACTGACTATTTGCTTGCCTTTGGTGGTCAGGGCAAAAATTCGTTCAGGGTTAACCGTTTCAATAAAAGCACTTAACGAGGCATGTTCTTTAACCGCCACCCATTCATGATAATCCAATCCGGCCCTGCGTAATTTTTTATCGTCCAGATCAAAACCCAACGGTTTGATTAAATGCAATTGCGTCCCTGCATTTGCACACAAACGGATAATATTACCCGTATTAGCCGGTATTTCCGGCTCAAACAAAACAATATGAAACATTATCCTCCGCTACTCGTCAACATGAACCGGTGTCAGCTTCCATAACTCATTATTATATTCGGCAATGGTTCTATCGGTAGAAAACTTGCCGCTGTTGGCGCAATTTATAATGCTCATTTTTGTCCAACGGTCTTTATCTTGAAAAGCCGCTTCCACCCGTTTTTGTGCATCAATAAAACTACGGAAATCAGCAATAGTCACCCACGGATCATGTGGACTTTTCATTGAGTCAATAACACCGTCAAAAAGACCTGGCTCAAACTGGTTAAAATGTCCGGACTCCAACAGATTAATCACGCGTTGCAAATCTTCATCCTGACTGATAATGGCAGCCGGATCATAATGACCGCGCAAATTTTCGACCTGATCTTCCGTCAACCCAAACAGGAAAAAATTATCATCACCGACTTCTTCACGAATTTCAATATTCGCCCCATCCAGCGTCCCGATAGTCAACGCGCCATTCATCATAAATTTCATGTTGCCGGTGCCTGACGCTTCTTTTCCGGCCGTTGAAATTTGCTCGGAAAGATCTGCACCCGGGCAAATTTTTTCCATCGCAGAGACACGATAATTAGGCAGAAAAACCAGCTTCAACTTGTTGCCGACATCAGGATCATGATTAATCACTTGGGAAACATTATTAATCAACTTGATGATTTTTTTCGCCATGTGATAGCCGGGTGCCGCTTTACCGCCAATCAATACACAACGGTCTGTCCAGTTTGCCGTGTCGCCACGCTTGATACGGTCATAAAGATGAATGACATGCAGCACGTTTAATAATTGGCGCTTGTATTCATGAATACGCTTAACCTGCACATCAAACAAGGCATTAACATTCAAGTCAACACCCAACTCCTGCTTTTTATAATCAATCAGCCTTTGCTTTGCAGCTTGCTGAACTTCATGCCAGCGCTTGCAAAACGCCTTATCGTCAACATAAAGTTCCAGTTTTTTTAATAACGACAAATCCGTTAACCAGCCATCACCGATGGTTTCGGTTATTAACGCGGCCAATTCCGGATTACAGGCAGCCAACCAACGACGAGGGGTAACGCCATTGGTTTTATTATTAAATTTTTCCGGCCACAATTGATAAAAATCATGAAACAAACCCTGCTGCAACAATTTTGAATGTAATTCTGCAACGCCATTGACCGAGTAACTGCCTACTATGGCCAGATACGCCATTCTGACATGTTGCCGATCACCTTCTTCAATCAACGACATACGCGCTATGCGGGCTTTATCGCCTGGCCAGTGTGCTGATACTTCTGCCAGAAAACGGGCGTTAATCTCAAAAATGATCTCCATCAAGCGGGGTAATAACTGCTTAAAAAGATCAACCGACCAACGCTCCAACGCTTCCGGCAACAGTGTATGGTTGGTATAAGCCATGGTATTACGGGTAATTGCCCACGCGTCATCCCAAGACAACTCATGATTATCCAACAACAAGCGCATGAGTTCTGCAACGGCAATGCTGGGGTGGGTGTCGTTTAATTGAAAGCAATTCTTGGCGGCAAAGTTTGAAAAATTATTGCCATGCCGACCGATCCAAACCTCAAGCACATCCTGCAAACTGGCAGAAGCCAGCAAATATTGTTGTTGCAGACGTAATGCCTTGCCGTTTTCATTGGCATCATTGGGATACAGCACCATGGTTATATTTTCGGCGGTATTTTTTGCAGCGACTGATTCAGCATAATCGCCTTCATTAAATTCCTGTAAATCAAATTCTTCAGTAGCGGTGGCTTTCCATAAACGCAAGGTATTGACCGTGCCGTTTTGATAACCGGGAATCGCGGTATCAAAAGGTACTGCGAGTATATCGTGAGTATCTACCCAGCTAACCCGTGTAATACCCTCTTTATCAACGTGGCGTTCGGTATGGCCGCCAAATTTAATGCGCTGCTTGTACTCAAGACGCTCAATTTCCCAAACATTGCCATTACGAAGCCAATGATCAGGTTCTTCCACCTGTTCGCCATTAACAACAGTCTGGGAGAACATGCCATACTCATAACGTAAGCCATAGCCGGTTACCGGCAATTGCAAGGTTGCGCAACTATCAATAAAACAAGCGGCCAACCGCCCCAAACCCCCATTACCAAGACCCGCATCAGGCTCGGCATCAATTAATTCTTCAATATCAATCCCCAAGTCATACATGGCTTGTGAAACGACATCATCAACACCCAGATTTAACATGGCATTACTGAGTGTCCGCCCCATTAAAAACTCCATGGACAAATAATAGGCTTTTTTACAATCCTGTTTCTTGTAAGCGATATAGGTTTTTTTCCAACGTTCTATCAACCGGTCGCTAATAACCATTGATAACGCTTCATACACATAATGTACCGACCGGCAGTTTTCATCCCTCCCCAGTCGGTGACCATAATAACGCTTGAAATCGTCTTCTATATCCTTTATATCAAGACCTAAATCAGGAAGTGTCGTAATTGAAAATATGGGTTCGCTTGTTTTTAAACGTCTATGTGGCATAGTTTGATCACTCGATGAGTTAATATTTAATTACCCTAATTATTCTATCCTATTTGAACAGAAACATCGTTTTTAAGATGCACATTAAGAGTAATTCAAGAATTTAAAATGTAAATTTTCGCCTGCGTATCATAAATTTTGAAACGTGTTTATACCAATAAGATTACCCGTCAAACCGGCTTGTTGATTCAATTCGATAAGGGTCCATGTAAATAGACGCAACCTGGCGTCCCAGCATGAGCACCGTCCCGTTATAGCGCTCATTACCGGTCGATGAAAACTCAAACAGAAATGATCGCCGTAATTGAATCTTTCCCGACTTGTCGCGTTTCAGCCCGATACCACTCAAGGCAACATAACCATCCAACATCTGCACCTCCATCGTCAAACAATGGGCGATAGCGGTTCCCAGTGCAATTTCTTTGGCTTTTTGGGCATTAAACCAATACCCGTAAGCAAAACCCATTAAGCATATTAAAATAATATCAGTTACCATAGTCAAGAATTTGATATGA
This sequence comes from Methylococcaceae bacterium, assembly GCA_037130115.1. GTDB lineage: Bacteria > Pseudomonadota > Gammaproteobacteria > Methylococcales > Methylomonadaceae > Methylobacter_C. The sequence goes on along the minus strand of JBAXTQ010000132.1, from coordinate 1,307 downwards.
ACAGCGACAGTTGCTTATTCTACCCAGTTTTAAGATTTTACCAAACAAAGTGCTGCAAACTTGATAGACCCATACGCTTCAAACCTCAAGAAGCGTGAGGGTGTAGTATTGCCCGGTTTGGGGCGTTATAAATCCTGATCACCCTAGGCGTAAGGCGCACTAGGAGCGATCACTTAATGACTATATAGACTTTATGGAAAACACCTATGCATTCTAAACTTGGAACAATTGAAATTCAACCTACATCAACTCACCATTATTCGGTAATATGGCTGCATGGCTTAGGTGCCGATGGGCACGATTTTGAAGGTATTATTCCCCAACTGCATTTAAACGCAGAAGCCAATACCCACTTTATTTTTCCCAATGCACCCATTCAACCTGTCACCGTTAATGGCGGCACGGAAATGCGTGCCTGGTACGATATTCTGGAAATGTCACTGGAGCGTAAAGTTGATATAGCGGGAATTTACCAATCAGCGACACTGCTAGAGCAACTGATTAAGCAGGAAATGGATAAAGGCATCTCGTCTGAACATATTTTACTCGCCGGATTTTCTCAAGGCGGCGTCATTGCGCTTCATGCCGGGCTAAACTTTCCGTATAAACTGGCTGGAATTGTAGCGCTTTCGACTTACTTCCCGACCCTTGACACCTTAAAAACCGAACCATCAATAGCCAACCAAGCCACCCCGATATTTATGGCTCACGGCATACTGGATTCCGTGGTTGATGTAGAATCAGGCAAAGCCGTATTTAATACCCTTAATAGCCTGGAATATACCATTGAATGGCATGATTACCTGATGTCACATTCGGTTTGCGTCGAAGAAATAGGCCATATTTCAACTTTTATTAATGGCATTTTCAGTAAACGCTGATTAAAAAATAACAACTCAACAGATGCCACTGGCTGAATGGGGCTCAAAGGATTTTTTTGGCTACCAACTTAGGCAACTTGCAATAAATAACCCTCACCCCATCATTCCCACGCTCGTCGTTATACACAAGTATATGAGGACACCGAAAGCTCGTTATTCCTGCCGGGATTGGGAGTGCGCCTACAATGGAGGCCAGGCTTTGCCTGACGGCGAAGCCTGACCTCCACATATTTCGGCGCACTGCGGTGATTATTAAAGGCATTACAGCCGTGTCGGGCATGGGCTTTTCGTGCACGACCTTCGCGTTAAAACGCACGTGAGGCAAAGAAAGTTGCCCAACATGACTCATTTAGCATTGGAACATGCTTATTCTACTCACGAACCCCATCTTTGGGTATAATCACCCAAAATCAATGAGGATGATAT
>JBAXTQ010000131.1:0-10965 GCA_037130115.1 Methylococcaceae bacterium | reverse complement strand
TATTCATCGCGGGCGCGGCCCGCTCCTACATTCCTTAGCTTGATGCGTATGGGTTTTTAACCACGACCGAAACGTTTGAAAACTTCAATAAATTTCAAAATGTGAGTGACGGGGTTACAAACCCCGTCACGCTTCGTACCGCCTTTCGCCCTTCACCTTTAACCTTTTACCTGCCCCTAAGTCCTGTATTCGGCATTGATTTTTACGTAGTCATAAGAAAGGTCGCAGGTTAAAACTTCCTGAACCGCGATGCCACGACCGAGTTTAACGGTGACGGTGATTTCTTCCTGGTTCATGACTTGTTGTCCGGCTTCTTCGGTGTAATTATCATCACGACCACCGTTTCTAACGATGCAAACGTCGTCTAAATAAAGCTGCACATTTTCCAGTACCATGTTTTCGACACCGGAACGACCCACGGCAGCAAGAATACGTCCCCAATTAGGGTCGCTGGCAAAAAAAGCGGTTTTTACCAACGGTGAATGGGCGATGGTTTTACCGACCCGCACAGCTTCTTCATCGTGCAACGCTTCTTTAACAACGATACGGATTAACTTGGTTGCGCCTTCGCCATCCCGAACAATGGCTTCTGCCAGTTGTTTGCAAACATCCATAACCGCATGGGCAAAAATGGCATAATTTTCAGTGTCCGCAGTAATTTCCGGTGCCGCTGAACAACCGCTGGCCATCAATACACAGGCATCATTGGTCGAGGTGTCGCCATCCACAGTAATGCGATTAAATGATTGTTCAACAGCCAAGGCCAAACAGTGCTGCAATAGCGCCTGGTTAATTTTTGCATCGGTCGCCATAAAGCCCAGCATGGTCGCCATATTCGGCTGAATCATACCGGCACCTTTGGAAATGCCGTTAATGGTGACGGGCTGTCCTGAAAGGGTAATGGTTTTAGATACGCCTTTAGGAAAGGTGTCCGTGGTCATAATCGCACGCGCGGCTTTATCCCAATTAGCCAGTGACAGGTTTTTTATGGCGGCGGGTAAAGCCGCTGTAATTTTGGCGACCGGCAACGGTTGCCCAATGACGCCCGTAGAAAAAGGCAGTACTTGATTGGCATCGCCACTCACGATTTTTGCCAATTCAGTACAAGAAAGCAACGCATCCTGCATACCCTGTGTACCGGTTCCGGCGTTGGCATTACCTGAATTAATCAGCAACCAGCGGGGTTGGTTAGCCAGATTGGCTTTTGCAACATGGACAGGCGCAGCACAAAATGCGTTTTGGGTAAACACGGCGGCACAAGTTGATTGTTCGGCCATTTGAATGACCAAAAGATCATCCTTAATGGTTTGCTTGATACCGGCACAGGTTGTGCCTAGCGCTATTCCAGCGATGTTAAGCATGTTTGGAAAATCGCACTGTCCTACTGCCATTGTTTAATCCTCATTATGTTTAAAAAATAGGGTGACGTTTTTAATTTTTCTTACCCTGGTCTTCATGCGCTTGCATTGCTTTTTTAGCGCCGCTAATAAGTGCGATTGTTGGCTAAGGGCAAACGGTAAAATAATTTCGACTTCAATTTGTCCGTTTAAGTAATGGATTCTAAAATCTTCTATTGCTGTTTTAAAGTCCACCAGATACTTGTCCAATAATACTTGAACATCTGCGCGGGTTAGCGGTTTACCGGATTCAAACAAAGCTTCATCATTTTCAGGATCAATATGCACCAAGACATCCATGACGTCATCAAAACGGCTGATTAATTCATCCCTGACGGTGTCGCCGATGCTATGGCCTTCGGAAACGGTGATGCGCGGATCAACAACGATATGGGCATCAATCAAGGCGTCTTCGCCCATTTGCCGGGTTCTTAATAAATGAATGCCTTCAACGCCATCAATAGTCATGATGGCTTTACGAATTTCGGAGATCAGTTTGGGCGGCAATGAGGTATCAACCAATTCTTTGATACTCTCAAGAACCAGACCCAAGCCAATTTTGGCAACCATTAATGCAACCACAATGGCGGCAATGGCATCGGCCAGTGGATAGCCCAAGATGACAGCGCCTATGCCAAACAATACGACAATCGATGAAATGGCATCACTGCGCTGATGCCACGCATTGGCCATTAATAATTTGGAGCGGGTTTTTTTAGCAATGCGTTTGGTGTAATGATACAGCCATTCATTCACCAAAATGGATGCCGCAGCAACGCCCATGCCAAGCACATTGGGTACTGGCAGATGTTCAGGGTGCGCCATTCGATTCATCACCGACCAGCTAATGGCACCGCCAATGGCAATTAAACTGACGCCTAAAATAACGGTTGCGATGGTTTCAAAACGGCGATGCCCATAAGGATGCTCATGATCGGCTTCGCGACTGCCCAACCTAACCGCAATAATCACTAAAAGATCGCTGAGTAAATCCGATAACGAATGAATGCCGTCAGCGATTAACGCCGCTGATTGTCCCAGAATGCCAAAACTGATTTTGATCAGTGTCTGAAAAACATTAACCGCTGCGCCCACATAGCTGGCTCTGGCCTTTAGTTTATCCATTTTTGCAGCGTTAAGGATTTCAGTCATTACTCGCCGACTTCCAGGGTAATGCTATATTCATGATCACAGGCTTTGGTTTCCAATACTTTATGACCATTAATACGACACCACATCGGAATATCCTGCATGACACCGGGGTCTGTGCAAATAACTTCCAATTGGTCGCCCGCCTTGAGCTGTTTGACTTTGTCCTGGGTACGTATAACAGGCAACGGACAAAGCAGGCGCCGTGCATTTAGAGTTTCTTTAATCATGTAAGGGCAGGTGAAAGGTTAAAGGGGCAAGGTTCAAGGTGCACGGTACAAGGTGCAATGTGCAATGTGCAAGGTGCTTAGGCAAAGGGCAAATCCCTTTAACCTTGAACCTTTCGCCTTGTACCTTTTGCCTTGAACCTCAAACATACCATTCCTTGGGTATTTCTTCGTTTGTTAACGGTTTAACCTGAAGCGTTCTTTCCGAGCCATCTTTGTCCCTGACCTTAATATCGACTTGTTCGGCATGGCGACCCTGACCGTAGCGGGCAACAATTCTGGCAGCCAAATATAAATCCTCGGCAGACGTTGTACCGTCAATCAAGGCTAATGGCCCGGTATGGCTTAAACAATGCATACTGGTAAACTCTTTTTTATAACCCTCCAAAAAGCGTCCTTCACCTTCTTCCCTGGCGATAATCAATTTAAAATGCTTTTCGGGTCTGATATGTCGACCCACTTTTAACAACATCACGTCATCCAGTTCGTAATCTTTGCTACCTTGAGCTTTCCATAAATCGACCAGTCTTGCCGAATAGTATTTATCCGTCAGAAAACAGCAACCCCCTGCCGGTTGGGAATAATCATCAATACCAAATTTCTCGGCCAATGCTATTTGTGGCTTGCGTGAGCGACCGGTAATACTATATAACTTTTCTCTATCGACCCAACCTTCAAGTTCCGGGCGGGTTGCAGGCAGATTTTTGGCACACATGGGGCGCAATAACAAATCATCAGCACCTGACTGTTTTGCCACGATGGGCATTTTTGTTTTAGTTTGTGACATAGGGCGTTGGCCGATCACTTCACCGGTAATAATAAAGTCAAAATCGTTTTCAACGATCCATTGTTTGGCTTTGTTAACCATAAAAATTTTGCAATCCAGGCAAGGATTCATGTGCGTACCATAACCGTGCTTGGGATTAATCAGCACTTTTTTATAGGCTTCAACAACGTCAACAATATGCAGTTTTATGCCTAACTGTTCGGCAACCCATAAGGCATTATTACGCTTGGGTTTGGCTTTGTCGTTTTCACGAATGGCGTGCGTATGGCCTTCTACACAAAAACCCGTAAAAAAATTAATGCCTTCAACATGAACGCCTTGTTCCATGACTATTTTTGCCGCCAGCATTGAATCCAGACCACCGGAAATCAAAGCCACTGCTTTTCTTTGTTGACTCATAACACCTTTGTGTTTAAAAATTTTGCTATTATACCCAGTTATTTTCTTTTATGGCTGCAACTTCTGTTATGGCAGTACTTCTATTCGGTCACTTTGTAAAAATATAACCGGGCTGTATTGTCGTTCTGACTGATAAAGAAAGACCCTTATTAATGCCTGCGTATTTCCCGGATTGTTTGTTATATAAGGGATTCAATCATAATAAAATTTAGCATGAAGACACTCAAAAAACAGGGAATGATGAACATTACATGTGGAATTGATTTTGGAACGTCCAACACGACGGTCGCTATTGCCAAGGACAATAATGATCCAATAATTTTGGTTCCGGTAGAAGACCGACATTTAACCATCCCCTCTACCATTTTTTTTCCGCAAGAAAATCAACCGGTTTTATTTGGCCGTAAAGCGATTAATGCTTATGTCGCCAGAGAAGAGGGCCGGTTTATGAGAAGTTTTAAGCGTGTGCTTGGGACGTCTCTAATGAAAGAAGGCACCATTATTGGCGGTAGAAAAACACAATTTGAGCATATTATTGGCCCCTTTGTTGAGAGTATAAAAAATAAAGCCGAGGCAGTAGCCGACCAAGAAATCAACACAGTTGTCGCAGGAAGACCGGTACATTTTGTCGATGGCAATGACAAGGCCGACCAGGAAGCAGAAAGCCAACTCGAAGCCATATTTATCGCCGCCGGTTTTAAAGATATCCGCTTTCAATATGAGCCCATTGCCGCCGCATTTGCGCATGAATTAACCATGGGTAATACCGAACGTTTAGCGGTCGTTATGGATATTGGGGGTGGGACATCCGATTTTACGATAATGCGTTTGTCGGAGCGTTATATCAAAAAACCGGATCGCCAAGAGGATATTCTTGCTAATGCCGGGATTAGAATGGGCGGTAATGATTTTGACCGGGCTTTAAGCCTGACCTGTTTTATGCCTTTATTGGGGCTGGGTTCTTTTTGGGGTTCCAAAGGATTGGGTTTCCCCATAACGCCGTTTTTTGATCTTGCCGAATTGAGCAAAATTCAGTGCATGTATACACGCAAATATAAGCGGGATTTAAGGACATTGATTAGTCAATCCAATGATAAAGTCCTTACCCATAGACTGCTGTCCATTGTCGAGGAAGAGCTGGGGCACACCTTGATGTCTATCGTTGAAGATACCAAAATTCAACTGAGCGCATGTGATCAAACAACAGCCGATCTTGCTTTTATTGAAGCCGGTTTGCACTCCAAGGTAGAGCGTGAACAATTTGAAGCGTGTATCGCTGGAAGTATTGAGAACATCCAAGACACTATTAATCACTGCGTGGTGATGGCTGGCGTAAAAACAGCCGATGTGGCGCTGGTTATCTTGACGGGCGGTGGCACCGCCATGCCGTTGCTGCAAAATATAACGCGGCGTATTTTTCCACACGCCGATATTTCTGACGGCAATCGCTTATCAAGTGTTGGCTTTGGCTTGGCGTGTGATGCAAGACGATATTATTTAGGGGCGCATTAAAAAAGACGGGCAGTCATCAGCAAGCAACTCTGAGCCATTTGCGCTGCTCTGTAAGCCTTGATATTTCTAGTCTGTAGCGCCCCGTAAAATTCATTCACCCCAATTTTTAACGGTAGAATCAGGGTTTGAGGGGGGTAGATTCAGTATAATTAAGCGAGTTTCATACCAAGGAGTGTTAAAATTGGCAAAATAAATGGATGAGCAAAACAAAATCAAATAATCACAAATTTTTTAAATACCGGGTGTAAGTAATGACAAATCATCCTGAATCGTCACGGTTATTTTTTGCCCTTTGGCCTGACGAGCAAACCAGGTTAAATCTGGTGCGCTTAAATCAATCTATAGAAGCTAAAGGATTCAAGCCGGTACAGGCGCACAACCTCCATGCAACGCTGGTTTTTTTAGGGTCTGTTGAGGCAGCTTCCGAGTTATTGATTAAATACAGTGTTGGGGGAATTTTGGCCAAACCTTTTGTGTTGACGTTTGACCAACTCAGTTATTGGAGTAAACCCAAGATTTTATGTCTTACCTGTTCCCATAAGCATGATGAGGCGGAGTTGTTGGTCACGGCGTTAAACAGGGAGGTTGTAAGTTGCGGTTTGCAAACGGATACCCGGTCTTATTTGCCCCATATTACCCTGGCCAGACATGCCCGCTATTTACCGGACATAACTATTGAGCCGATTGTTTGGCGTGCTGAAGCCTTTGTTTTGGCTGAATCGTGCAGTGAACCGGGCGGTGTTAATTATAAAGTAAAACAGCAATGGCCTTTTGGTAAGGCAACTCGTAATAAATAACTATTAATTCACCACGAAGACACGAAGTTCACGAAGAAAAACCAAAGCAAAATCTTCGTTTTTTTCATATCTTCGTGGCTAATGTTTTTGGGCTAATTTAGTAGTAGGGTGCGCATCGCGCACCACAACCATGCCAGAGTAGAAACCCAATAGGCACCCGATAGAAAACAATCATAGATTGTGGTGTAAAAAACTGTTTAGTGGATGCGGTTTTGGTGCGCGATGCGCACCCTACCACTCCGCATCTTCTGAGTAATTATCCAAGCAAGAGTTTATTTTTCTTTCTTCGTGTCTCGGCAACTGCTCCCTGCGTTGCTCTACCTCCTGCATCCATGCAGTCGTTCGTGGTGAATATTTTTGGCCATTTTAATCCTGCACCAATTTTTTAATTTCACTGGTAAAGCGTCCTTCGGCGAGACGTGTTTCTACCATGTCGCCTGGCTTTAGCTGTTCTGTGGAACGGATGAGTTGCCCTGATGGTTGTTTAATAACAAGCGCATAGCCACGATTTAGGGTTGCTAATGGACTGACAGCATGTAACGTCTGGCTGACATTTAATAACCGTTGATTAAGGTTTTCCAGTTTGTGGCTGATGACGGTCACCAGACGTTTACTTAAATAATCCTGTTTTTGTTGATAGTTGTTGATGGTGACGGCCGGACTGTATTGCCATAATTGGGCTGTTTTGGCTTCAACACGACTTTTGTTGCGCTGGATTCGGGTGTGCATGGACTGAGTCAGTCTTAATTCAAGTTCGTCCAAGCGTTGCGCATTTCTTGCCAGTTTCTGGCCAGGATGTTGCTGTTGCAAACGCTTGTTTAACCAGGCAAAGGCTTGTTGTTTTTGGCTTAACTTGCGCTGTAGCAGTTGATGAAATCTTGCTTCCAATTGCACAAACCGGGACAGCCATGCTTGTTGATCCGGAACGGCATGTTCAGCGGCTGCGGAGGGTGTTGCAGCACGTAAATCGGCGACAAAATCGGCAATAGTCACGTCGGTTTCGTGCCCTACGGCCGAGATGACAGGGATTGTACTGGCGAAGATGGCACGGGCCACCCTTTCTTCATTAAATGCCCAAAGATCTTCCAGCGACCCGCCGCCTCGTCCTAAAATAAGCACATCACATTGCTGCTGTTCGTTAGCCAGGGCGATGGCCTTGGCAATTTCATATTTAGCATTATCGCCCTGCACGGCAACGGGATAAATAATAACCGACACCGCTGAAAACCGTCGCCTTAATACCGTCAGAATATCCCGGATAGCCGCGCCAGAAGGCGAAGTGATGACGCCAATGGTGTGGGGCAGGGCAGGGAGCTTTTGTTTATTGACGGCATCAAACAAACCTTCTTCTGACAGTTTTAACTTTAAGGCGTCAAAGGCTCTTCGTAAAGCACCGTCACCGGCTTCTTCAAGCTGTTCGACAATGAGCTGGAAATCACCTCTGGGCTCGTACAAACTGACTTGGGCTTTAACGATGACGTGTTTACCGTTCTCCGGTTTAAATCCCAGCCTGCGTTGTTGGGTTTTAAACATCGCGCATCGTACTTGGGCATTGGCATCTTTTAGAGAAAAATAGAGATGGCCGGAAGAGGGGGCACTTAAGTTGGAGATTTCACCTTCAACCAACACACTCAGAAAATGCGCGTCGAGTAAGCGACTGGTTGCCCGGTTAAGCTGTGAAACAGTCAGTATAGTGCGCTGTGCAGGCGTTGATGTGCTATTCATTGCAGGTTATTAAAGATTGAGTGCTGGGTTATTGGATGGACTATTGTAAAATATCCAAATTTTTTGTACAAAGAAAGGGGAGTGTTAATGGCGTGGTTGCTTTTGTTTTCTGCGGGGTTTATAGAAATAATCTTTGCTTTAAGTCTTAAATATAACGAAGGCTTTACCAAGCTTTTACCCAGTATAGTCACTGCGGTATCAGCCGTTGGCAGTTTTGGTTTGTTAATGTTGGCGCTCAAAACACTACCACTCGGAACGGCGTATGCGGTTTGGACGGGCATGGGAGCGGTAGGCGTGGCTATACTGGGCATCATTTTATTTAAAGAATCAGTGGATTGGTATCGGATGGTGTCCATTACTTTTGTGATTGCCGGAATTGTCGGGCTTAAATTAACGGACAGTCAGTAACATGCTACACCTTATTTTTCAGTCGCCGATTGATAATGCGATTCTGGAGCGGATTGATTCAGGGGATGATGTGGTTTTTCTTGAAAATGCAGTGCTGCGCATCTTGAAAAAGGGCAGTTTATGCGGTGTTTTAATGCAGTTGCTTAACGTTAATCGTCTTTATGTTTTGGGTGATGATATTGAAGCGCGAGGCATCGTGATTGCTGAATTAGTTAGTGGTATTGAAGTCATCGACTATGCGGAGCTGGTCAATTTGACCGTTAAAAATCCGGTGATTCAATCATGGTCTTGATGATTGAAAAAGTCGGATTGGAGACAACCGATCAGGGTTTTTTAGTTAAATCAGCGGACTGGAATGAAGCAGTAGCGCAGCAATTAGCGGAACTCAATCATATTACCTTGACCGACGCACACTGGGAAATTATGCTGTTTATTCGGCATTATTATCAGCAATTTAAGCACTTGCCGAATGCCCGCGTATTTACCAAAGCCATTGCCAAAACATTAGGCGAGGATAAAGGCAATAGTCGGTATTTACATAAATTGTTTCCGGACGGCCCGTTAAAGTATGCCTGCAAGTTGGCAGGACTGCCTAAACCACCGACTTGCTTGTAAATTACACCTGCTTAAAGCGATGTATCAAGCGTCTTTCTTTTTTGTTGGGTTTATGATCTTGGCCACTGAAATCAAACAGTTCGCGTTGTTCTCGTTGCAGAAGCATTTGTTGCTGACGTTTTGCAAAACTTTCAGGCGTTTCTTCATAGAGCAGAATGGCTTCTTTAGCCGGTCGTCTTTGCTTGGAAAGCCCGATTATTGTAACTTCCCAGTTTAGTCCGTCTTTGCTTATGGAGAGCAACGCGCCCGGTTTTATTTCTTTTCCCGGTTTTGTGCGTTGCTTGTTGACATGAACTTTTCCACCGGAAATAGCATCCGCAGCCAGTTTGCGCGTTTTAAAAAAACGCGCAGTCCATAACCATTTATCCAGACGGATGGTTTCGAGTTCAGCTTGCACTCAACGCTTTTTCTTTCGTTAAGCCTTTAGGCAAAGAAAACACGACTTTTTCTTCTATGCCCTGAATTTCAATGGCCGATTTACCGCCCCATTGTTTTAACTGATTAATGACTTCCTGCACCAGCACTTCGGGTGCAGAAGCACCGGCAGTGACGCCGACAACATTAACACCTTCAAACCAGCTTTCTTGCATGTCCTTTGCCGTGTCAATCAAATAGGATTTTTTACCTAATTGTTCGGCAATCTCTCGTAAGCGGTTGGAATTAGAGCTGTTGATAGAGCCTACAACCAGAATGGTATCAGCTGTTTTTGCCAGTTCAAAGACCGCATCCTGGCGATTTTGTGTCGCGTAACAGATGTCGTCTTTTTTCTGTTCCTGAATGGAGGTAAAGCGGGCTCTTAAGGCATCAACCATAATTTTGGTATCCGTCATGGATAGCGTCGTTTGTGTTACATAAGCCAGGTTATCCGGGTTATTAACGACTAATTTGTTAACGTCATCCGGCGTTTCCACCAAATAAATGCCACCATTGTCAGTACATTTTTCATATTGCCCCATAGTACCTTCAACTTCAGGATGCCCCGCATGACCGATGAGAATAACTTCGCGGTCTGATTTTGCGTGTTTGGCAACCTGAATGTGAACTTTAGTCACTAGCGGGCAGGTGGCATCAAAGACGGTTAAGTTGCGTTCTTTAGCTTCTTGCTGGACTTGCTTGGAAACGCCATGAGCACTAAAAATAAGGTAAGAACCTACGGGCACGTCGGTTAAATTTTCTATAAAAATAGCGCCTTTTTCTTTAAGTCCATCAACAACGGTGCGGTTATGAACCACTTCATGCCGAACATAAATGGGCGCACCAAACGTTTCTATCGCTTGGTCAACAATTTCGATGGCGCGGTCTACGCCGGCACAGAATCCACGGGGGTTAGCGAGTACAATTTGCATATCTTGACTTCTTTACTTGGTTAAATTGAGATTATTTTAACTCAACATGCTTGCGGATACGATAATTCCATCCATATCAGCATATAAAAAATGATCTTTTTTAAAATTGACACCGGCAAAAGAGACTAATAAGTCGCGGTCGCCATTGCCTTTTTTATGGCTTTGTAAGGGATGTGTGTGTAGGGCGCGGATGCCAATCGGGAGTTTATTGATCAGCGCAGAATCCCGAAGGCAGCCATAAATAATAATACCTTGCCAGCCATTATTAATGGCAAGCATTGCCAGATTATTGTCTACCAAAGCACAGCGATGAGAACCGCCGCTATCAATAACCAATACCCGGTTTTGTACTTTTTCTTCCAGAACACTTCTGACTAACGCGTTATCCTCAAACGTTTTCAATGTAGTGATTTGGCCCGAAAAGACCGGATTAGCCCCGTAAGAGATAAATGCCGGCTCAGCAATTTGGAAATAATCCTCTCCTGAGTAGTCATCGCAAAGATTAGCAGTAGTGAAGGTCATTGATTAAGGTTATAAGGTTCAAGGTTCAAGGTGCAAGGTGCAAGGTGCAAGGTGCAAGGTGCAAGGTGCAAGGTGCAAGGT
>JBAXTQ010000130.1:0-11008 GCA_037130115.1 Methylococcaceae bacterium | reverse complement strand
CTAATAAAATCTCCCCTAACCCCTCTTTGTTAAAGAGGGGGACTGAATAATTACACTGCTTGCTTTGCTGGTTAATATCGCAGTTATCAATTTTCTCATGACAATATTATTTATCACCCGACTGTTCTCAGTTAACACATTGTAAATATAGCATAACCAACAGACAGATAATATTAGGATAAGATTAAGATATCATTAAGTTTTTGCTTAAGGTTTTTGTAAAAACACACCAACTTCATAAGACAGCACGCAGAAAATACCCCTCAGAATACGCCCGGTTTCCACGCTCCAGCGTTGCGTGACGCAGGGAGCGGAGCGTCACTGTCGGCATTCCACGCCGGAGCGTAGGAGCGATAGAGTGGGAGTTATTTCGATTTACCTGGATATAATTCTAGCATTTAAAATCATCTGCGCAACCCTTCCTGACTAAAAAAACGGCACCCTTCATTTTCCAGTTGACAGTGTTTTAAATCAATTTTTTGAGCTGTTAGAAAACTGGTTGATGTTCATGTATTGCCTCATCTCAACTCTTTGTAAAAATTAGTTTATTTTATTGCACTTACTACGTTAGGTTTGAATGTAATTGATTCGGTTCACCTTCTTGTAACCAACACTGTCAACTACTTTTGCCCAAAAATGAAGGGTACCCTTTTTTTATGTCTGACTTTTTAGGTTTAGTCAAATTGCCTGCGAAAGCGCCAGACACCAAAACTAAAAAATACCACGCCCAAGGCCGATAGTCCGAGTATCGAATCCCATAAAATATCAACTCCCGCGCCTTTAAGTAAAATGGCGTAGCTTATTTCATTGTAGTAATACAAGGGTGAAATAGTCATGGCCCAGCGTATACTTTGCGGCATCGTTTCTGGTGCCGTCCAGGCACCGGAAAGCAATAATATGGGCATCATCAGCAAAATCACCAGCATACTCACTTGCCCCAAATTGCGGCTGATAGTGGCAATGAACAAGCCAATCCCGGACGTGGTGAAGACGTATAAAGCAGATGCCGCAAAAAAAAGGCTGATGCTGCCTTTAACCGGTAAGTTAAAGGCAGGAATAATGATAAGAAACAAACTGACGGCTATGCCTAAAAGAATAACCAGTCCCATGGATATCACCTTGGGCAGTAAAATTTGCAGAGAACTTAACGGTGATACGGTAAGTTGCTCGATGGTTCCCCGTTCTTTTTCGCGTACCGCCGCAGCCGCTGGTAACATCATCGATAATATGGTGGTTGCGTTAAACATTTCCATGATCGACATAAACCAACTATCGATTCGATTGGGGTTGTAAAGTACGCGATGTTGACTCTGGATAACAGGAATAGCTGTCATTTGTTCGGTGTTTAAGCCTAATCGTTTGATCATAAGTTCTTGCCCGTAATCCGTAGCAATCTCGCTGGCGTAAGTACTTGCCAATGTACCCAGTACGGTATTACTGGTATCCACCTGAAGTTGCACCGCCACTGGTTTTCCTTGAAGTACATCGCTTTGAAAGTTCTCGGGAATATCCAGCACCGCCAGAAGCCGACCTTTATTTAACAAGTTTTCGGCTTCATTTTTACTGGTGATTTCGCCTTTAAAAGCAAAATAAGGTTGGCGAAACCGGTAAATTAATTCGCGTGAAGCAGCACTATGGTCATGATCAATAACCATCACCGAGGCATTATGCAGATTCAGGTTGATACCGTTGCCGGCCATATAAATATCCAGGGTAAAAAAATAGGCAATGATTAACAACAGAACAAGATCACGTTTTAGTTGTTTGAGTTCTTTAACCGTCATGGCTATGATTCGGTTCCACCAGAGCAAAAAAGCATGGGTGCTCATTCCGATGGCCTTTTATGAAAGTTAAGAAAGCCGATTACCCAAATAAGGATTGCGTAAAAAATTAATGCCGTCACATCGAACCAAAGTTCAGCCCAACCCAGACCTTTAAGAAAACTGCCCCATGAAATTCTGAGATAGTAAAGCGTAGGAAACAGGTGCGCTTCGGTTTTTGTTCCCATCCCCATCGATTCTATAGGCACCAGTAATCCCGAATAAAGCATGGCCGGTACAAAAGAAATCACCATCGTCAAGGTAACCGCAGAGATTTGAGTTCGTACCAGTACCGATACCAGTAGACCGATGCCGGCTGTACAGATCACGTAGATAACCGAAGCTATATAATAAAATAAGGGATCACCTTTAAAGGGTGTACCGAATATATGCATGACGAGCCACCAGAGAACAAGAATATTTAGGCAGGAAATTAGCAGGTAGGGTACAAATTTACCCAGAATAAACTCGTTACGACTGATAGTTGATGCGTATATGTTGTAAATGGAACCATTTTCTTTTTCACGTACTACACCCAAAGCCGTCAGAATAGGCGGCGTTACTATCAGTACCAGCATCATTAAGCCGGAGGACATAGACCACTGACTACGTAATGCCTGATTATACAAATAACGGGATTCCAGTCGTACGGGTGATACCTGACTGAGCGCTTGCTCTTTGGAAATACCACGCGTGCGGGCTAAATAATCCGCCAGGGATTGCGCATTAAAATTGGCAATAATGGCTGATAAATAGCCTTTTGCTATCTCGGCCCGATAGGGGAAAACACCGTCTATCAAACTTTGTACAGAGGTTGTCTGACCAGCCAGCAGCTGCTCCTGAAAGCGGGGCGGGATAATGATGGCAAAGCGAATATCACTGTCTGCCAGAAGGGGATCAAGATCATGCTCGTTCGACACATCACCTTTGTAATCAAAATAACGCGAGTCAATAAACCGGTGCAGGAAATCGCGACTCATTGCCGTGCGATCCTGATCGAGTACCGCAAAGGTTATTTTTTCAACATCGAAAGATATCCCGTAACCTAATACCAAAAACATCAATACAGGCAGGCCAAAAGCCATGGCAAAAAAAAGTCGGTCGCGTAAAATTTCTCGCCATTCTTTATAAGTTACCGCCCGGACTCTCGATAAATTCATGTCGACTCCTTATTTTCCAGTGCCAGAACCCGGTACACAAAAACATCTTCCAAAGTCGGCGAACGAGCCTCCAAGGTAATCAGCTTGATAGACTGCTTCTCAAGCAACTCGCGAATCCGGTCTTTCACGGTTTCAATATTCAGTGTCAATAAATGGATATGCTTTCCATATAAAGTGGCACCCTTAAAACGGGCTTGTTTAAGGTGTTCCAGGGTTGCCAGTGGATTGTCGGTAGTAATTTCCAACAGTTGTCCTGCTTCATTTTGCAGAGCCTGGATCATATTGGCAGGCGAGTCATCAGCAATAACCCGTCCGGCATACATTAGCGCCAGATGATCGCAATGTTCGGCTTCGCTCATGTAATGCGTGGTGACTAAAATAGCCACCTGTTCAACGCGGGCCAGATGGACTAAAATCTCCCAAAAATGTCTCCGCCCGATAGGGTCAACGCCTGAAGTAGGTTCATCCAGAAACAGTACGGTGGGTTGATGTACCAAGGCGCAACCCAGTGCCAGTCGTTGTCGTATTCCCATAGACAGGCTGCCCGCCAACTGCCCGATAACATCTTCCAAGCCCGCAATGTGTATCACCCAGGCCAGGCGTTGCTTGATAATTTTTCGATTAATGCCATAAATGCTGGCATAGAGACGAATATTCTCCATCACTGTTAAGTCCATATACAGGGAAAATGATTGTGACATATAACCGATACGTTCTTTAATCAGCTGTCCCGCATGACGCATGTCTGCACCTGCCACATGGCCTTCACCTGCACTGGGCGGAAGAATGCCGGTGAGCATTTTAATGGTTGTTGTTTTTCCTGCACCGTTAGCACCGAGCAGTCCAAATATTTCGCCTTGCTTTACACTAAAATCAATATGATCGACCGACCGGAACTTACCAAAATCACGGGTTAATTGTTTCGCATCAATGGCGATGCTTTTATTATGGAGTAACGGCTTGTCAAAACGCGGGATGGCATTGTCTTTCCGGGTCTGGTCGGTTAAAGGCTTTTGCCGCAGTAACGCAATAAACGCATCTTCAAGTTCCGCATCAAAAACCTGGATAGTTTTTATTTTTATGCCAGTAAGCAGATCGAAAACCGCTTTTTTAGCTTCAGAGGTTGATTTATTATCTACAAAAACCCTTATTCGGGAATCCATGATTTCTATTTGCGGATAACCGGTTTTAAGTCGCTTTTGAGCTTCAAGCTGCGGTTCTGCTGTCAATTCAACCAGGCAACCTTGAGCCTGCTGACAGATAGTATCGGTTTCACCCGTTGCCAGTATTTGCCCGTTATACATTAAAGACAAACGATGAAAACGCGCGGCTTCATCCATATAAGCGGTAGAAACCAGAGCGGTAATGCCGTGCTCTCGAAGCAGTTCGGCAAGAATAGTCCAAAAATCCCGACGTGAAACAGGATCAACGCCGGTCGTCGGTTCATCAAGAATGACCAGTTCAGGTTGATGTATCAGGGTACAAATCAAGCCCAGTTTTTGCTTCATGCCACCCGAGAGTTTTTTCATTGGGCGCTCACGAAATTGGTCAAGGCGGGTCATGGAGAGTAGCTTGTTTTTACGTTCGGCCAATTGTTCGGGCGGTACTTCCCGCAGTTGTGCGAAGAAATCAATATTTTCCTCTACCGACAAAGCGTCATACAGATTAAGTCCCAGCCCTTGGGGCATAAAACCCAAGCGACCTTTTATTTTTTCTGCGGACGCTTCGGAATCGATAGTCAGGCCAAAAACTTCAAGTGTGCCTTGTTCAAACGATAATACACCGGCGATCGCTTTCATCAGGCTACTTTTACCTGCACCATCGGGACCAATCAAGCCATAAATTTCTCCGCGTTTAACAGTCAGATTGACGGTGTTGACTGCCAACTTCTTTTTATAGCTTTTACAAAGTCCGGTAATATTGATAACCGCTTGTTCATCTACCAGCGAGGCTTCGCCCATGGGGTTTCCTCCCGCCAGCGAATCATCGCATCTGCCGGGAGTCCGGGTGTTAGTTTATGTTCAGGATTGTTATCCAGATAAAGTTTGACGGCATAAACCAGCTTGACCCGTTCATCCGGTGTTTGCACCTCTTTAGGCGTAAATTCTGCTTGCGAAGCAATATAACGAAGGGTGGCCGAAAAAGCTTTGTCCGGAAAAGCATCAGTATAAATTTGGGCGGGAAGTCCCAGGCGCACCTTGCCGATTTCTTTTTCCGGTACATAGACTTTCAAATACAGTTTATCCAGATCAACAATATCAAACAGCGGGCTACCCGCAGCGACCATCTCACCATTATCAACAATGCGTGTCGTAATCATGCCCGATGCCGGGGCTTGAATAACCAGATCATTCAGGACACTTTGCGCTTCCGTCAGCGCAGCTTCTGCCTGCGTCACTTTGGCAGTCATGGCATTGACATTATCCTCTTCGGCCTTAATCTGATTCTGGCCCAGTTGTGCTTCAGCCAATTGTTTCTCAGCTTGGGTTCGGGCTGACTGTGCCGTAAGATGTTGGGCTCTCGCTACTTTCCAGCTTAAATCCGCCTGTTCGCTACGTCGTCTTTCTACGGTCTCTCGTTTCAACAGTTCACGAAATCGTTCAGCGTCCCTGAACATTTGTTCTTCATTGGCAAGGCTTGAAGCCAGCTCGGCATTGGTATGATTAAGCCCCGCTTTGGCAGTGTCAATTTTTAACGGGACATTTTTCTTAAAAACGGTCAAGGCTGTTTGCGCCGCCTTGAGTTCCGCTTTTTTGACATCCAGTGCTGCCCTGGCTTGATTAACTTTGGCAAGGGTCTGGGCATCATCCAGTTTAACCATCACTTGGCCTTTTTCAATCAGGTCACCTTCTCTCGCCAGCAATTCAACGACTCGCCCCGGCCACTTGCTTGATACGGTGTAATGATCACCCTCAAAGCGGCCATTTGCCTGCACCAGTCCTTCCGGAAAAGGTGGTTGTCGCCACCCTAACCACCAAGCGGCCACTGCGACAAGAAGAACACTAATGAACAGGGCAATGAATGTACGTATTTTTGTTTTTTTTTCCATAGTTGCCGGTTTTTTCTGGATCAATCGTGTGCAAGTCGGATTGGCTGATTATAAAACGCCTATTGCACGCCGCAAATGCAAGGTTGCCAACGCCGCATCATAATTTGCATTATTAAAATTATCATGGGTTCTGGTGCGCAAATCTTCCGCCTGAATAACGTCGGTGTTGGTCGATAAGCCTTGTTGATAACGATCCGTGGTCACTTTCATATTCTCATCTGCTTGAGTGATGGCTTGCCGGGTGACTTCAATACGCTTTTGTGCTTCCAGGCTATCCAGCCATGCCTGACGTACTTGCAAGCTGATCATGCTGCCTAAATCATTGCGTTGTTCTTTTAAGGAAAGCGCCTGCCGGTTAATGGCATCACCACCATGTTGGGTACTGCCGTCAAACAATTTCCACTGCATACCAACATTGACCATCCACAAACCCTGGAATACCTGATAACGATTTTCCTGATATTGATAGCCGCCATTAACCGCAACCTGTGGCAGATTAGCGGCTTTAACACTTTGAGCTTGCTGTTCCAAGGACTCTATTTGCCGGGCGAGCACGATTAATTCCGGACGTTGAGTCGAGGCGTTGTTGCTAAGCTCGGCTAACGTGCCTTTTGGCATCTCCGGGAACTGAGGCGATAGCCTGACTGCCTCGGCAAGATTGCGATCCAGTAATTGATTATAACGAGCCCGTGCAATATCAAGTTGGTTGGTTGCCTGCGTAATCAGCTGCTGTGCATTAGCCAACTCAACAGCTGCCGCCAATAAATCATTTTTGGCAACCACGCCTTGATCATAAAGATTTTTTACATCCTGATGATGAGCCGTCAAATTATCGACATGACTTTGCGCAACCTGCAAGGTGCCTTCGCTGCGCAAGACGGCTATATAAGTTTCCGATACCTGCATTTTGATCGTTAATGCAGCGCTGGTTTCGTTGTGCTGCGCGGCCTGCAAGGCGGCTTCGGCGGCATTAATGCTATGACTGATACGGCCACTGGTAAACACAGGAACCGAGGCGATAGCTTGGGCTTTCATACTGCCGGCTTGAAACGTATTAAACTGGCCGGATTGACCTTGGAAATCAGCTTTTGCAGCCTGTGTTACATTATATTGGCTATAACCCGACCCCACATTGAGTTCTGGAAGCCGTTGCCCTTGTGCTGAATACAGTTGTTGTTCAGATGCGCTGGTATCCGCTTTTGCTGATTTGAGCTGATGGTTATTATCAATAGCAATAGCCCAGGCATCTTCCAGCGTTTCTGCGCTCGTTGCGGAATCAGAAAAAATTAGTAAACTGCTGGCCAGGCCAATTATCAGTCCGTATTTGTTTAACAGCATCGCCTATCAATAGCCTGGCAAAAAAATGACGGGGATTATCGGCTTTCAACTTAAGTGGGTAAAGATAGCATTTCTTAAATGGATACTATCTTTAAAATCATGCAGCCTTAAATTGGAAGCCGGATTATCAACTGGATTCGTTGTCGTTAAAATTTTTGAAATGACACCTTAACGCACAGTAAATCAATACACAAAAAATAAAACTCTGGCTACAAGTATGGTTCAGACTCAAAAAAAAGCTATCCCGGCTCAATAAGTTTTCATCAGGTCAACGGCTTGAAACGGTGCCAAAAAAACTAATGTTTTTTTGATTAATCTGCGTTTAAAGTGATAAATTTTATTCTTCAAAAAGCTAAATGAGGGTAACTATTTTCAGTCCCCCTCTTTAAAAAAGAGGGGAACCCGTTCATGCTATATCCGCTAAATTTCCTTTGGTTTCCAGCCATAATTTCCGGTCTTGCGAGCGTTTTTTGGCCAGCAATAAATCAAGTTTCCCGGTGGTGTCGTCATTTTCAGTGATGGTTAATTGCACCAGTCGGCGAGTGTCGGGGTTCATTGTGGTTTCCCGAAGCTGACTGGGATTCATTTCTCCCAAGCCTTTAAAGCGTTGCACATTAATCTGCCCTTTTAGCTTTTCGGCTTTAATTCTGTCCAAAACGCCTTGACGTTCGGCTTCATCCAGGGCATAAAACACGCGCTTGCCCACATCAATTCGATACAAGGGCGGCATGGCGACAAATACATGCCCTTCCCTGACTAGTGCATTAAAGTGTTGATAAAATAACGCGCATATTAAAGTCGCAATGTGGTTGCCATCGGAATCGGCATCCGCCAAAATACAGACTTTACCGTAGCGCAGATTTTGTAAATCACTGGAACCGGGTTCTATACCCAAAGCGACGGCAATATCATGCACTTCCTGAGATGCCATGACCTGACTGGATTCCACTTCCCAGGTATTTAAAATCTTGCCGCGCAACGGCATGATGGCCTGAAAATCGCGTTCTCTGGCTTGTTTGGCTGAACCACCGGCCGAGTCACCTTCTACCAGAAACAGTTCCGTTCTGGCGATGTCCTGTGCCGAACAATCTGCCAACTTACCCGGCAAGGCAGGGCCTGAGGTGATTCTTTTACGAATGATTTTTTTATTGGAACGCAGCCTTTTTTGGGCGCTGGAAATAATAATTTCGGCTATTTTTTCGCCTTCCGCCGGGTTCTGATTTAACCACAGACTAAAGCTGTCTTTTGCAACACCCGAAACAAATGCCACACATTCGCGTGAACTCAGGCGCTCTTTGGTTTGACCGGAAAACTGCGGGTCTTCCAATTTAACAGACAGCACGAAATGGCAATTTTCCCACACATCTTCAGGCGCTACCTTAACGCCACGTGGCAAAATATTCCGGATATTACAAAACTCACGCATGGCTTCGGTTAAGCCGGCACGCAAGCCGTTAACATGGGTTCCACCTTGCGCGGTCGGCACCAGGTTAACGTAGCTTTCGTTAAGTATTTCAGCCGGATTTTCCAGCGCCCAGACAATACCCCATTCCACGGCCTCATGATTGGCCGCCATGTTGCCCATAAACGGCTGTTCCGGGCAAAATTCAATATCACCAATCCGATCCAGCAAATATTCTTTAAGGCCGTTCTGGTAACACCAGACGTAATCTTCGTCGCTTTGCTCAACTTTTAACGTGATTTTTAAGCCCGGACATAACACCGCTTTGGCGCGTAAGACGTGCTTTAATTTGGTGACGGATATTTTATTGGAGTCAAAATACTTTTCATTCGGCCAAAATTTGACCGCTGTCCCGGTATTATTGCGACCGACGGTTCCGGTTTCGGTCAATTCCGTTTGTTTTTCGCCATCGGCATAGCTCATGCCATAGATTTTGCCGTTACGCTTGACTTCAATTTCAAGCTTTGCCGATAACGCATTAACCACCGATACGCCCACCCCATGCAAGCCACCGGAAAACTGGTAGTTTTTATTGGAAAACTTGCCACCGGCATGTAACTGGGTAAGAATAACCTCAACACCGGGAATGCCTTGCTCCGGATGTATATCAACCGGCATGCCGCGCCCGTCATCACTGACCAGAACCGAACCGTCTTTATACAAAACCACATCGATAGCTTTGGCATAACCTGCCATCGCTTCATCAACACTGTTATCGACCACTTCCTGTACCAAATGGTTGGGGCGGGTGGTGTCCGTGTACATGCCGGGACGTTTTCGAACCGGTTCCAGTCCGCTTAAAACCTCGATGGCGGCCGCATTATATTCGTTACTCATTATTCCTAAATACTCTTAATCCAATTTATCTACAAAATTTGCTCTATTGATAAGCACAGTCGTTTTGTCATTTCAACACGCAAGCCCTACTCTGCCCGGCCTCATAATACCAGTCTTTAACGCCGACCGAAATAAAAGAACCATTAACACAATAATCCAATTAAGCTCCCGTTCCAACCCATGCATTCTGATTAATCCTGTCGATCAGCGTAATCACCTTAGGAGTGCGCAAGAAAACCAGGGTACTTGGTGTCATTATTATGAATAGGACTGCTTTATGACAAATTCGCACTAAATGAGTATGTTAAACCAGTGCCTTGGTATAAAATCACTTATTTTTTTGAAAACTATACACTATGCAAATTATTGCCATTTATCCGGGTACCTTTGATCCCATTACCAATGGACACTTGGATATCATTGCCAGGGCATCAAAACTATATCATCAGGTTATTGTTGCCGTGGCCGTCAATCGGGGAAAAACTCCGTTATTTGCTCTTGATGAACGGGTCGAACTGATCCGCTTGGTGACGCCGGAATTTACCAATGTACGGGTCATTGGTTTTGATAATTTACTGGTTGATTGTGCCAAACAGCAAGGTGCCAAGGTCATTTTAAGAGGTCTGCGTGCGGTTTCTGATTTTGAATACGAGTTTCAGTTGGCGGGAATGAATCGCCGGCTTGCGCCACAACTGGAGACCATGTTTCTGACACCTGCGGAACAGTATGAATTTATTTCTTCGACCATGATTAGAGAAATTGCGCAACTGAAGGGCGATGTGTCCTGCTTTGTCCCTGACGCGGTTCACCAGCGTTTAATAGAAAAATTTAATTAGGAATTATTGTGGCACTTATTATTAATGAAGAATGTATAAATTGTGACGTTTGTGAGCCGGAATGCCCAAATGCCGCCATCTCACAAGGCGAGGATATTTATATTATTGATCCGGAATTGTGTACCGAGTGTGTTGGCCATCATGGCTTGCCCCAATGCGTAGAAGTTTGCCCGGTCGATTGCATAGATAAAGACCCCCAACATGTCGAAGATCATGACTCGTTATATCAAAAGTATTTGAAGTTGACGCAACAAGCTGTTTCGTAACATCACGTTTCAGCCTTTATACTTATTATTGATCACTGGCAACTTTTCGATCATAGAACACGGATTATACGGATTTCAACGGATTTTTTTAAGTCGAAAAAACACCTTAAATGCTTTAAAGAAACGTCTCTTATCCGTGTCTATCAGTCAAATCTGTGTCATCAGTGTTCTATTTTTAAACGACTTTAAGCGCAGAACGCCTCAATTTGAGCTGTAATCCCCTGGCTATCCAATCCACAA
>JBAXTQ010000013.1:0-37578 GCA_037130115.1 Methylococcaceae bacterium | reverse complement strand
ATTTATCTAATAAAATCTCCCCTAACCCCTCTTTTTCAAAGAGGGGGACTGAGTAGTTACCAAAAATTTATCATTCGCGGAACCCTAGAGGAATAAACATGCATCCTGTAATTGAACAAGTGACACAAGACATTATTGAGCGCAGCCATAAAACCCGCTCAGCCTACCTGAATTATATTGATGCTATCGCTAAAAATGGCCCTATCCGTTCAGGAATGGGTTGTGGTAATTTGGCTCACGGCTTTGCTGCCTGTAGCGCCGCCGAGAAAGCCGATTTAACCGGCAACCAAAAAGCCAACATCGCCATCATCACGTCTTACAATGATATGCTGTCGGCGCATCAACCTTACAAAGATGCGCCTGATTTAATCAAGTCGGCCATTAAAGAGGCGGGCGGTGTCGCCCAAGTTGCCGGCGGCGTACCGGCTATGTGTGACGGCATTACCCAAGGCCAGCCCGGCATGGAACTGTCCTTATTCAGTCGTGACTTGATTGCCATGGCCACCGCAGTCGGCATGAGCCACAACATGTTTGACGGTGCCTTGTACTTGGGCGTTTGTGACAAGATTGTGCCCGGACTACTAATTGGCGCACTCAGCTTTGGTCACTTACCGGCACTCTTTATCCCCGCAGGCCCCATGCCCAGCGGTTTGACCAACAAAGAAAAAGCCCGCGCACGCCAAGATTACGCGACCGGTAAAATTGGCCGTAAAGAGTTGCTTGAAGCAGAATCCGCCTCTTACCACAGCCCTGGCACTTGTACCTTTTACGGTACTGCAAACAGTAACCAGATGATGATGGAAATTATGGGCTTGCATCTACCCGGCAGTTCGTTCATCAATCCTTATACACCGTTACGTGAAGAACTAACTATCGCGGCGGCCAAACAGGTTTTAAAATTTACGGCACTGGGTGACGATTATCGCCCGATTGCCCATGTCGTTTCCGAAAAAGCCATCGTCAATGCTGTTATTGGTTTGTTGGCAACGGGCGGCTCAACCAATCACACCATGCACTTAATCGCGATTGCCCGTGCTTCCGGTATCGTTCTTAACTGGGATGACTTTGACAAACTCTCCAAAGTAGTTCCGTTAATAGCAAAAATTTATCCCAACGGCCCGGCTGACGTTAACCATTTTCAAGCCGCTGGCGGCATGGGCGTATTAATTGCTGAACTGTTAAGAAACGGGCTTTTGCATGAAGATGTTATAACCGTTGCCGATCAACCCGGCCTGAGTAACTACTGCCAGGAACCCAAGCTGATTGACAATAAATTAACGTGGGAACCTGTACCCGACACCTCTTTGGATACCAACGTTCTTGGCACTGTCGAAAAACCCTTTGCCACCGGCGGCGGTTTGCATGTAATGCACGGTAATCTAGGGCGTGGCATTGCCAAACTATCGGCCGTAGCGCCGGAACATCAAATAGTTGAAGCGCCTGCCATTGTTTTTGATGACCAGGAAGATATGCTGGCTGCTTTTAAACGCGGTGAACTGGAAAAAGATTTTGTCGCAGTTATTCGCTTTCAGGGCCCCCGTTCCAATGGTATGCCGGAACTGCATAAACTGACACCACCCCTGGGTGTGCTGCAAGACAAAGGTTTCAAGGTTGCCTTGGTGACTGACGGCCGCATGTCCGGCGCTTCGGGTAAAGTGCCTTCAGTGATCCATCTATGTCCGGAATGTGAAGTCGGCGGCCCGTTAGCCAAAGTACACAATGGTGATATTATTTCCCTGAACCTGCAAACCGGTCATATTGATGTCTTGGTTGGCGAGGATGAATTTAATGCTCGAATTCCCGTACCCAATTCCGCTAAAAATCACCACTACGGCATGGGACGCGAGATGTTTGGGCGCTTTCGTTTAGGGGCATCTTCTGCAGAAACAGGCGCGTCTAATCTATTTTTGGTGGATTAGTTACTGAAAAACTAAATGCGTGAATTGAGAATGAAACAAACTGTTGGTGGGAAATTTTATGAATGATTCAAATTTATTGTTAGAAATTCAAAAAGGTTTTGATTCTGCTGTCAGATGGGCGAAAGACCGACCAGAAGTCAGTAATCAATTAAAATCTTCGAAATTCGTTCATAGCATTGGTGAAAAATTATTTACACTACAACCAAAGGACACCGTTAATTTAAATGTAATAAAGGTCAATGATCAGGGTATAAAAGAATCTGGTGAGTGGCTTTTAGATATTACCATCACTCAAAATATAGATGGCTTTAAGAACAAAATCGTGTGGGCTGTTGAATCTGAAAGCGATGTTTCAAAAAAAGCATTCCATAACGATTTTGCAAAATTATTTCATATCAATTCAGAAAATTATCTTTACTTGAACGGTTTAAATCATAAGACAATGAAAGGGAAAGATAAATACATTGAGAAACGACTTAAAGAGGTTGATGAAATAATTAAAAATTGCGATAAAACGTTTTGGTTTGCTTTTTGGGCTTCGCCTTGTCAATCTAACGAATCCCCATCAATTTGGAAGGAGTTACACGAGGAAGGAAAATTTAAACATTTGAAGAAAGTTCGTTTGTTTAAATTTGAAGAAGGATCATATAAAGAAATCTATAAATAATTCTGAGTGGGTTAGTGTGATATATAGCCCAGTCTTTTCCACATATTTATCGGGTTACGTTATCGTTACCCGACCTAAAAATAACCGAGTAAACAATGAACACAAACAACTGGAAAATCCAACCTACCGACGTTTTAAACGCCGGCCCTGTTATGCCTGTGATGGTTATTCAAAATCTGGATGACGCGGTGCCTTTGGCAAAAGCCCTGGTTGCCGGTGGCATTAAAGTGCTGGAGATTACACTGCGCACACCGATTGCACTGGAAGCTATCCGCCTTATCAGCCAAGAAGTTAAAGAGGCGATTGTCGGTGCCGGCACGATTACGACACCCGAACAATTAAAAGCGGCTGAAGAGGCGGGTGCGGTATTTGCCATTAGTCCCGGTTTAACACCCACGTTACTGGCGGCTGCCAAAGCGGGTAATATTGCGTTGATTCCTGGCATATCAAGCCTGTCAGAACTTATGTTGGGTATGGAATACGGCCTGGATCATTTTAAATTTTTCCCTGCTGAAGCAGCAGGTGGCATACCGATGCTAAAATCGATTGCCGGCCCCATTCCATCAGCTACTTTTTGCCCGACCGGAGGCATTTCACCTGAAAATTACAGTGCCTATTTAAGCTTAAGCAATGTCGCCTGTGTGGGTGGTTCCTGGTTAGTCCCGGCGGATGCGGTAAAGTCAAAAGACTGGGCAAAAGTAACTGAATTGGCAAAGCAAGCCATCGCTAATGTAGTTCACCCTTAAGCCAAACCTGCGTTATGATAGTGCCATTCCGTTGTTAATCCAGAGAGAAAAGCCATGACCAATCTACGTAGCCTGACCTTAAACGAGAACGCTCGGCTTATATGCGAGTTACCTATTTTATCTGGATCTACCGGCCCCGATGTCATTGATGTCGAGACCCTGTATAAACAGACCGGCATGTTTACTTATGATCCCGGCTTTACGTCTACTGCCAGTTGCAGCTCTACCATCACTTACATAGATGGTGAAGCCGGTGTATTACTTTATCGTGGTTACCCTATTGAACAACTGGCAGAAAAATGTACCTTTCTGGAAGTTTGCTATTTATTGCTGAACGGTGAGTTGCCCAGCAATACAGAAATGCAGGAGTTTGAAGGCACTATCACGATGCACACCATGGTGCATGACCAGCTCACCAATTTCTTCAAAGGCTTTCGTCGCGATGCCCACCCGATGGCCATTATGGTTGCCGTGGTGGGTGCATTGTCAGCGTTTTATCATGACGCGCTGGATATAAAATCCAAAAAAGATCGTGACATTAGTGCCATTCGCCTGATTGCCAAAGTACCGACTATCGTGGCCATGTGTCACAAATACAGCACGGGCTTGCCGTTTATGTATCCGCAAAACAAATTAAGTTATGTGGAAAATTTCATGCGTATGATGCTGGCGACACCGTGCGATGATTTTGTTCCCAATCCGGTATTGGTTCGCGCCTTGGACAGAATTTTAATTCTTCATGCCGACCATGAACAAAACGCTTCCACGTCTACCGTTCGCCTGGCAGGTTCCAGTGGTGCCAATCCTTATGCATGCATTACCTCCGGAATTGCCTGTCTTTGGGGCGCTGCCCACGGCGGCGCTAATGAAGCCGTGCTTAATATGCTGACCGAAATTGGTGATGTTTCGCGTATCCCTGCTTACATAGCCAAGGCTAAAGATAAAAACGACCCGTTCCGATTGATGGGTTTTGGTCACCGTGTTTATAAAAACCATGATCCACGCGCCAAATTAATGCGTGCCACCTGTCATGAAGTGCTCACAGAGTTGGGTTTACATGATGATGAATTATTTAAATTAGCCCTTGAACTTGAGCGTATCGCTCTTGAAGACGATTACTTTATACAGAAAAAACTTTACCCCAATGTCGATTTTTATTCAGGCATTGTATTTCACGCTTTAGGCATACCCACCAATATGTTTACCGCCATGTTTGCAATGGGCAGAACCGTTGGCTGGATTGCGCATTGGGATGAAATGATCGCTGATCCCGATCAAAAAATCGGCCGCCCCAGACAACTTTATACCGGCCAAACAAAACGTGATGTCCCTGCACAGCACGGCAAATCAATTTAAGTTTAACTACCCGGCATATTCCGACTTTGTTCATAGAACACGGGTGACACTGATTCGACGGGTTTTAACGGATTTTTTCTTTTTAACCCTAAAAACACCTTACGTTTTATAGTATCCTTCATAGAAGCCCAAAAATAGTTTACACTTTGGGCCTCATGGGGCGAATTGTGTGATGCCACAAGATACTTGGGTTTGTCGGGTTACGCTGTCGCTAACCCGCGACTTCAATAAAAGCGGTCACCAAGCAATACCATCAAATCAATACCCACAGTGAAGACCTTTACGAACAAGGAATCAACTATGAAAATCAAATACACACTTGCCCTGCTATTATTTTTACCTGTCTGTCATGCCGAAGAAAGCGCAGGTAAAGTCTGTTTAAATATTCCTGAACGGGGCGCAGAAACAGTAATCATTGAGCACAACTGTAAAAAAGGCGACATTATTCAGTTGAATAAACTGCATGTGCCCAACCTGTGTGATTTTAAATCGGCGATCATCAATTATGATGGTAAAAATCAATTTGTCTGTGTTTATCTTGGTGAAAAAAGAGCATTACGCGAAGGCACCAGTTACAATTATTAAGTCACTACCCACCCTCAGCTCATCATATAAAGTTAACTGATGCGTCTTCTGCATGACTGATATTATTCTTTTATTAACCAAAAACTGAAATCAAACTTGAGCTTTTCAGCCAGACAAGATAATATTGATTCAATACTACTTGGGGTCTATAAGAATGAAAACAACAAAAAAACTTCTGTCCACATCAGTCATCACCAGTTTAACCGCGCTTCTATTACCGTTAAGCACACCGGCAATGGCCGATGATGCCAAAAAAATGCATAAGCTGTACGAAGAAAATTGCGCCAGTTGTCACGGTTCAGACCATGGCGGGTTTATTGCGCCCGGATTAAATTCGGAAAGTCTAAAGGGTCGCAGTCCTACGGCGTTACGCAGCATTATCATGACCGGCAGCTTTGACACCTTAATGCCTCCGTTTTACGGACGCTTATCGGATGATGAAATTCGCGGCTTGGTTAAACATTTACAAGCCACGCCTAAACAAGCCAACCCGGCCTGGACCATTGATGATATTAAAGCATCAATCAAAGTGTACGTTAAAGACGAAAGTACGCTTCCCGACCAACCGACCTATCAAATCGACGACATCAATAATATTATCGGCGTCGCGGCACGGGGTAAATACGGACGGGGTTCAGGTTCAAAAGCGGTATTCATCAACAGTGTCACGCATAAACAAATCGGTGAAATCGCAACCGGTACTGCCGCGCATATTATTGACTATGACCCCGCCAACCCGCGCTGGGCTTATGTAAAAAATGACACCGCTGAAATTTTTAAAGTTGACCTGTACTCCATGCAAATCGTGCGCAGCGTTAAAACCGGCTTCAATGGCCCCGGATTGGGCGTTTCCCGCGACGGTAAATACATCATGGCAGGCTCTTATGTGCCACACAATGCGGTCATTCTTGATGCCAAAACACTGGAACCTCTAAAAACCTTTGAGCTGGAAGGCATTGATCCCGATGGCAAAATGGTCTCCTCGGATTCCGGCATGATCATCGGCACACCGTTTGCCGATATTTTTGCCATTGCCCTGGAAAATGCCGGTCAAGTCTGGGTCGTTGATTTAAAAGAAGGCTTTCCGGTTACCAAAATTGAAAATGTAGGACGCCATCTGCATGATGCCTTTTTATCGCATGGCGGCAGCAAGTTAATGGTGGCTTCTTATGTCGACAGCATTGTCACAGCGATAGATTTAAAAGAACGCAAAATCATCAAAAAACTGGAAGCCGGTTGTGTTCCTCATGTAGGCGGCGGCTCAGTCGTTGAAGTGGATGGCCGCACCTTGGGGTTTGGCACCAACTTTGGCGATTGCGATAAAATGGTCGTCAGCGTCTGGGATTTGGACAAAATGGAAGTGGTTAAACAAGTGCCCGTCTCTGGCGGCACTGAATCACCTGCGGCCCACGCCAATGCGCCTTATGTGGCCGTGGATATTATCTCTAAAGACCGCCGCGCCCGCACCGTTCAGTTGATTGACAAGAAAACGCTTGAAGTGGTTAAAACTTTGGATGTAGGCGGTCATGCGTATTTTCCTGAATACAGCGCCGATGGTAAATTCTTGTATGTCAGCGCAGGCTACAGCGGTGACGAAGTCGTTGTTTATGACTCAACCTCTTTAGAAAAAATAGCCTCCATTGCCATGGAAAGCCCGGCTGGTATCTTCTCTCACGGTCGGGTTAAATACATGACACGCGGTCTTTCACCTGATGAAATGAAAGGGGCCAAATAATGAAACTTAGGGTACTTTCATCTGCGTTAATGCTGGGGCTGTTATCGACCCAGCCTGTTAATGCCGCGAGTATTTATGCAGGTCAGGCCAGAGCAGCCGCCGTGTGTTCTCAATGTCACGGCATTAAGACACCGTCAGCCGATGCGCCATTTCCGCCGTTGGCAGGACGTGATTTTGCTTACCTGAAATCAGCACTGGAACAATACCGCGATAAAACCCGTAAATCCGACCTTATGAATGCCATTGCCGGTTCATTAAGTGATGATGATATTGCCAATGTAGCCGCTTATTACGCCGGTTTAAAACCCTAATAATCGTAACTATTCAGTCCCCCTCTTTGACAAAGAGGGGTTAGGGGAGATTTTATTAGATAAATCCCCCTCAATCCCCCTTTTTTAAAGGGGGAGGTGAACACTTACTAATAATTGTTACGTACGGGGTACAATCCCTTGCGGTTGTCCTTGGGATTGGGCAAGCGCAAGGGGATTGCCCCTACATTTTATGGTTTGGCCGGAATAACCAACATGTTAAGAAACAGGGTTTCGTGCTTATGAAAACAATGCAGTTGTTACTGTGCCTGACCCTGCTTTGTTCACTGCAAACCGGTTTGGCAGCCGAACCATCGCCAGAGCGACAAACCCTGCTCCGCGATCTACTTAAAAATGATTGCGGTGCCTGTCACGGTTTAACCTTACAAGGGGGTATGGGGCCTGCGTTACTGCCTGAAAACTTAACCGGAAAACCGGATGAATTTTTGGTTACGACTATTCTTAACGGGCGCAAAGGCACGGCCATGCCGCCGTGGCAACCGTTCATGAATCATGATGAGGCGTTGTGGTTGGTTGGGGTTTTGCGTAGCACTTCATATCAAAATAAATAATAAATGTTGTATTAAATACTATTTTGTATAAAACTAACAAAATACCGCTCTATTATTAATTTTTATTTCACTTCATTATGCTCTTGCAATTTATTGTCAGCAATTTCCGTTCTATCAAAGATACGGTTACTTTAAGTATGAATACCGCCTCAAACAAAGAAAGCGAACACAGCTTTCAAGTAAGAGGCTATCACCTGCTTAATAGCGCTGTCATTTACGGTGCCAATGCCAGCGGTAAAAGTAATGTCTTACGAGCCATGGGCTTTATGTGTTATCTGGTATTAAACAAACCTAAAATCACGCAATCAACTGATAAGTTACCGCATCAACCTTTTCGTTTAAACACAGAAACGGAACAAGCTTCGAGTTATTTTGAAATCGTGTTTTTTTTAGATAATATTAAATATCGTTATGGCTTTGAAGCCGATAGTACAACTGTCTATGCTGAATGGCTTTTTAGCGATGAAAGTGGAAAAGAAGCGCGTCTATTTGAACGAGACAGCGAACAGAATCTACATTACGTTAACAAGCAAAAGTTTAAAGAGGGTATTGGATTAAAGGTACCCGACAACCATTTGTTTATTTGGAAATGCGATCAAAATAACGGTGACATTTCAAAGAAAATTCTGCAATGGTTTGTTCGTTTTAATTTTATTGATGGCTTGGAAAATGAAAGCTACGCTAATTTCTCTTTAACTCATATAGCAAATAGTGGCTCTAAGACTGAATTACTCAAATTAGTCAAAACTGCTGACTTGGGTATCGAAGAAATAGCCGTTGGGCAAAAAGATGTGACCCATGCAGCGACCCAACATTTTATGAATGATCCGTCTATTCCAAAAGAAGCAAAACAAAAAATGCTTCACGAAGTTAATAATGGCGCAAGCGCATCGATTGAATCATTACAATCCCGCCACAAAAAATTTAACGCTGAAAATCAAGAAATTGGCTCAGTCTTATTTGAACTGGACGAAGATGAGTCACAAGGCACACAAAAATTCTTCGCGCTTTCTGCCCCTATTTTAGATACCTTGGAAAAAGGTAAAGTATTATTAATTGATGAACTTGATGCAAGCCTTCATCCAATGCTAACAGAATGTTTTATTAAACTCTTCAATAATAAAGAACTGAATAAGCACAACGCGCAACTCATTTTTGTCACTCACGACATTCACTTGCTATCAGTCCCCGAACTTTTTGAACGCGATCAAATTTGGTTTACCGAAAAAAATCAATACGGCAGCACTCATCTTTATTCGTTACTTGAGTTTAGAAAAAACAATAAAGGCAAGGATGTCAGAGCAACAGATAATCTTGAAAAACATTATTTGCAGGGACGTTTCGGTGCGGTGCCTTATATTGGTGAGTGGTAATGGCCAGAAGACAAGGTGCAGAGAATTTTGAGAGTAATAAAAAAGCCAGAAAACAGGCAAAAAAAGCCAACCGGACAGAGGCTTCCAGAGATGAGCGCGAAACGCTGGTTATCGCTTGTGAAGACAGTGTATCAGCGCCTTTATACTTCAATGCTATTTTTGACGACCTCAAAAAAAATCACAAGATTGCCGCATCATCTTTAGTTATTGCTAATCACAATCACACTGACCCTTATGGGGTTTTACAAGATTTACTTAAGCATCCAAATTATCAAGATTTTAATCACCAATGGATAGTCATTGATCGTGACGAAGAAAGAACTCATGGTGGCGGTCATATTTTGGAAAATTTTAATCAGGCAATAACCCGCGCTAATAGCAAAAATATCAGAGTGGCCTATTCCAACCCCTGTTTTGAAATTTGGTATTTACTGCATTTTGAATATAGAAATACAGCGATGGATAGGGATGAACTCATCGGAAAATTGGTGCGCGATATTCAATATAAGAAGAATGAGCTACCCGCTCTAAATCAAGAACAGCAGAACACTGCTATAACCAATGCCCAAAATCTGATCGATTCATGGAAAGACAACCAAGGTATATCAAGACCCGCAACGGATAACCCAAGCACAACAGTACATGAGTTAGTCATTTTATTAAACCGCTTTAAATCAACCTCTGAAAAGTAACCACTGGTCAAAATAATAACTATACCCTTATGATTAATTTTT
This sequence comes from Methylococcaceae bacterium, assembly GCA_037130115.1. GTDB lineage: Bacteria > Pseudomonadota > Gammaproteobacteria > Methylococcales > Methylomonadaceae > Methylobacter_C. The sequence goes on along the minus strand of JBAXTQ010000013.1, from coordinate 27,583 downwards.
TTTCGATTCTGATTTTTTTGATTTCCTATACTGTCATTGCCGACCCTCGTGCCACTGGCGATTTAGGTATCGTCATTGAGCGTGAAGACGGAGCCGCGCTGATCATCAATACCACCGAACATAAACAGTTGGCAAAAATAAGCAACTTGGGCGATTTGTCTCATGCGTCGGTGGTATTCTCCCGCGACCAGCGTTACGCCTATGTTTTTGGGCGAGATGGCGGTTTAAGTAAAATCGATCTATTGCAGGATAAACTGGATAAACGCATTATTCAGGCAGGTAACAGTATCGGCGGGGCTATTTCTCAAGACGGCAAGTTAATCGCCGTGTCTAATTACACCCCCGGTGGCGTTAAGGTTTTTTCCTCGGATACATTGGAACTGGTCGCCGATATTCCGGCTGATTACGGTGACGGTAAGCTGTCTAAAGTCGTCGGTTTGGTGGATGCTCCTGGACAGCGTTTTGTGTTTAGTTTATTTGATGCCGGTGAAATCTGGACGCTGGACATGAAAAACCCCAAAAAGCCGATTATTGAAAAATTCAAAAACATTGGCAAACTGCCTTACGATGCCTTAATTTCGCCCGATGGCCGTTATTATATTGCCGGTTTGTTTGGTGAAAGCGGCATGGCCTTACTGGATTTATGGAATACTCAAGCGGGTGTGAAACGCATCTTGCCCGACTACGTTAAAACCGATGAAAAATTGCCTGTTTATAAAATGCCGCATCTGGAAGGCTGGGCGGTAGCGGGTGACTATGTGTTTGTTCCGGCTATTGGCAAGCGTGAAGTATTGGTTCTCGACAAACAAAACTGGACACTCGTTAAAGCCATACCGGTTCCCGGACAACCGGTTTTTGTCATGGCCAGACCGGATGGACGGCAAGTGTGGGTCAATTTTGCCATGCCCGATAATAATCAATTACAAGTGATCGATGTTAAAGACTTATCATTAATTAAAAACCTGACGCCCGGCAAAGCGGTTTTACACATGGAATTTACGCCACGCGGCGAACAAGTCTGGATTGCGGTACGGGACGATAATCAAGTGGTTGTTTATGATACCGACACCTTGCAGGAAATCACCCGCCTGCCCGCTCAAAAACCCAACGGTATATTTTTTAGCGCACGGGCACATAAAACAGGTTTATAAACGGATGTTGACCCCTTTACAGCAACGCTTGTTGAACGATTTTCAGCGTGATTTCCCGCTGTCACCTCGCCCCTATCTGGACATTGCCAAGCAGTTGGGCGTCAGTGAAGATGACGTGCTATCCGCATTAACCGAATTAAGTGATCAACACTTTATCAGCCGTATAGGCCCCATCATTCCACCCAACCAACTCGGTGTCAGCACCTTGGTGGCGATGGCAATTCCTGAGCAACAACTACAGGCCGTTGCCGATAAAATCAGCACCCATCCGGAAATCAATCATAATTATGAGCGTGAACACCGTTTTAATCTCTGGTTTGTGGCTATTGCAAGCGATGCCGAGCATTTGCAAGCCGTTCTGGATGCCATAGAACTGGAAACCGGTTACAAAACCATGTCCTTGCCTTTGCTGGATGATTTTTTTATTGATTTGGGTTTTAAAATGGACTTTCATCATGCTTGATGCCCGTGACCGACAACTACTGGAACGTGTGCAATTGGGACTCCCCGTTTGCTCCCGCCCTTACGCCGACATTGGCAATGCTCTGTCCATGTCTGAAGCGGAAGTGCTTGATCGCCTGTCCCGCTTGAAACAAAACGGCTTGATTAAACGCATGGGAGTCATCGTCAAGCATCACCAACTGGGTTACCGCGCCAACGCCATGATTGTGTGGAATGCGCCCGATAATCTGGTTAAACAACTGGGCGGACACCTCAGCCGGTTTGCTTTTGTAACGCTGTGTTATCAACGTCCCCGACATCCCGAATGGCCCTATAACCTGTACTGCATGATTCATGGCAAAGACCGGACAACCGTTTTGGCTCAGCTGGAACAGCTCAACGCCGCTTGTGGTTTGACGGGATTTGACCAAAAAGTTCTCTTCAGTCGCCGTTGCTTTAAACAACGCGGTGCCATTTATCAACCCACCGATTCCAGATCACTGACACATGGATGACATAGACCGTCGTATTATCAATGCCCTGCAAGTTGGCTTTCCTATCTGTGACGCGCCCTATCAAAGAGTTGCAGGACAATTGGGATTAACTGAACAGGTGCTCCTTGAGCGACTACAGGCTTTATTGGACAACGGTACTTTGTCCCGTTTCGGCCCGCTTTATCATGCCGAACTGATGGGTGGTGCCTTAACCTTGGCTGCGGTTAAAGCGCCACCTGAACGTTTTGATGAAGTCACCGGCATCATCAACACCTTTCCTGAAGTGGCGCATAATTACGCGCGTAACCATGCCCTTAATATGTGGTTTGTGATAGCGACAGAAACGCCAGAACAAATCCGACAAACCCTGTCCGCGATAGAACAACAAACCGGCTTAACGGTTTATAACATGCCCAAAATCAACGAATATTTTGTTGGCTTAAAACTGGAAGCCTGATGATGACACTTGATGATACCGACCTGGCCATTATGCATGCCACCCAGGCAGGCTTGCCGCTAACGCCACAACCTTACCAACGTATTGCCGAACAACTGGGCTTAACCGCTGAAATCGTCATGACACGCATGGCCGCCATGCAGGAACAAGGTATTATTCGGCGCATTGGCGCAGTGCCCAATCATTATAAACTGGGTTACCGTTTTAACGGCATGACCGTGTGGAATGTCCCCGATGAGGTTATTGATGAACTGGGCGAAAAAGTCGGGCAACTGGAATTTGTCAGCCATTGTTACCACCGTCCACGACATCTGCCAGAATGGCCTTATAACCTGTTTGCCATGGTGCATGGTAAAACCCAGGAAGATGTTAATCAACAAATTCGGCAGATTACCGACTTGCTGGGTGACTATAATCAAGGATGTGAAGTCCTATATAGTACAAAGATTCTAAAAAAGACCGGCTTTAGAAGTCGCTAAATGTGGCTACCAACTTAAGGCTGGACACTGAGCAGCAGAATAATTCGCCAAGTACCAAAAAGTCCGTCATTCCGGCAGGGAGAGCGAAGCGAGGGTTGGCCGGAATCCAGTTGCCATGGATGGCAATTACAAAGCATACAATTAATTGATTTATAGACACTTCGATTTGTCGGGTTACGCTGTCGCTAACCCGCGACTAACGTTGCAAATTACGATGTGCTAAGGGTAGAAAATTTTCTACCCCTACAACCTATCGTTACTTTTTCTGGGTTCACCGTGATTACTCATAGTCAAAAGTGTCCCGCCTTAAGTTGGTAGCCAGTTAGCCTTATTGACGGTCAAGCTTTTTTGCTTGTCCCGTCTAAAGTTGGTAGACCAATTTATCAAGGCTGGCGTTGCAATTCACGGAAGTAGTCAGCAAAATGGGCGAGTCCTGAGTGATAAAGTCAAAATAAAATCAGTTTCAATTTCAAGTTCTGAAACGCTACCTAAAGCCTGTAAAACACTTTCGTTGGCTCGCCAGGCAAACGGTGTCATTTGTAAAAGTGCCATTCTTTGCTCGGGATTCGGGGTAATTTTGTAACTGATCCGCTGTGTCGTTAAGTGCTCAAAACCCTGAGGTACTTCATTTTCTGAGACGTGTTCTTTCGCCTCGGCATAGATAAATTCTTTTAATTGCCATAAATGACGAGGGCCGGGCGTGACCGTCAGCAAGTACCCGGAAGGTTTTAACACCCGCTTGAGTTCGTCATTATCCGAGGGCGCAAATACTCTGAGTACAACATCAAAAACCTGATCTGCATAAGGCAACCGGTTTGAACTGGCAACGACAAACTGTGCTTGGGGCTGTTTTTTAGCGGCGGCGGCTATGGCAAACTTGGCAATATCAATACCCTGCAAAGCTATCTGTTCACTGTGCTTGCAAAAACCGGCTATTTTTCGGCTGTAATAACCTTCACCACACCCCAAATCCAAAAGCTGGATGCCCTGCCCTTTGGTATTGCCGACATCAATCATCATCGCCACGGCCTTGGCCATCGGTTCATAAAACCCCGCTTCTAAAAATAGACGCCGGGCCATCATCATTAGCTTGCTATCACCCGGCTCTTTGGAATGTTTATCCTGAACCGGTAATAAATTTAAATAACCTTCCTTGGCCACATCAAAACTATGGTGATGCAGACAGGCATAATTTTTAGCTGATGGTTGCAGTTGCAGCGGTTCTCTACAAACGGGACAGATATACAGACTATTCGACGCGATGACTAATGGTTGCACAGGCAAAAATTTCAGTAGTTGATTAATGGATGGGAGGACACGGTTTAAAAGCTTATCACCACGAAGACATGACATTTTTTCTTCGTATCTTCGTGGCAAATAAAAAATGCTTAAGGATTCGCCTGCCCCTTTGAAAAAGGGGGATCGAGGGGGGATTTATCTAATAAAATCTCCCCTAACCCCTCTTTTTCAAAGAGGGGGATTGAATAGTTACAAAAATGCTAATGACTATTGCGTGCAGAACGCTTTAACACATCCAAGACTGACCTGACATTTGACTCGGGTTCGGACAACAGCAAGGTGAGCGCAATCTCTTCAAGGGCGGCAAGCAGACAGATCACAGCCGCCAATCGAAACGGCCAGGCCGGCCCCCCCAGAAACAACACATATAATGACAGCCCCATGGAAGCGGCTGCAATTTTTACGCCCCACGTATGGTAACTGGTAAAGCGCCCAAACTTGCTAAAACCTGCGAAGGCTGGCAATAAACAACTGGCGACAATCAAACTGACAAAAATCAGTTCTCTATAAACAACGTCCGGCCATAACCACCAGCAACCGATAGCGATGGTTAAATAAATGATGACATCCGCCCAACTGTCCAGAGTAGCGCCAAAAGGCGAAACCTGTCCGGTCAGGCGAGCCGCCAGACCGTCCAACAAATCGGTCAAAAAAGCGACCGCCAACAAAATCATAAAAGCGATGCCATAGCCATACCATGCCAGCCATAACAAAACCGGAGCCGCTATAAATCGAAACCCTGTCAGCATATTGGGCAAGGTTAACCTGGACTGTTCGGTGTGCTGTTGACTGTTCATAAGGCAAATGAGGCGGTAAGTGGCGCATGGTCTGAAAGCATAAGCCAGGGCGAATGAGCCAAGCGGTCACAGGATACCGGAACCAGGCCACGATAATAAATACGATCCATCTGAAAAAAAGGCAACCAGACGGGAAATGTTCGCGCATGGCGACCATGCGTTTGTAAAAAAACCTCCTGCAAATCCAGATGCTCATGAAAAAGTCGGTCGGCTTGTACCCGCCAGTCGTTAAAATCGCCGGCAACAATCAAGGGCGCATCGTGAGGCACATGGCTATCAATACGATCACATAATTTGCCTATTTGCAGGCGACGCTCTTTACCCGTCAAGCCAAAATGAATACAAACAATATGTACGTCCTGATCACTGTCAGGCATTCGGATAATGCCATGCAGAAGGCTGCGACTGGCCCAGGGAAAGGGCGAGACGTTAATATTTTCCCAGCTTTGAAACGGGTACTTGCTTAAAATGGCATTACCATGATGGCCGGCATTATAAATTGCATTTTTTCCGTAAGCGAAATACGGCCAAACACCTTCGGCAATAAACTCAATGTGTGACTGATCAGGCCAATGTTCGACATTTTTTTTATGGCGGCGATGCTCACCTTGCATCTCTTGCAAAAACAACAAATCGGCATCCGCCGCTATCAATGCTTCCTTGATTTGTTGTAATACAAAGCGCCGGTTACCGACATTAAAACCTTTATGAATATTGTAAGTTAATACCCGCAAACCTTTTTTTTCCATAATTCCCCTGACATCCTGTAAAGTGATCAACCTTTCTACGTTAATAAGGCTGATTGCGAATATTCAATCGGTAAAGCACCGGCGATACAAATTCTTCACACAGAAAAAAAAGCACGGCAATGAGTACAATGTCAGTAAGGTTAAGTGCTAACGGCTCTTTTAGCAAATATAAAGGCAACAATGATTCCAGTACCGTATCAAGAGCTCGCGCCCGACTGCTTTCAGCATTGCCTAAGCGCCGCTTGATAAAGCTGGCCGATATGTCACCTATCATCGCCAGTGCCCCAAACAATAGTCCCGTTACCGGTTGCAACCCCAATAAAATCGCCCCCGCCGCACAAAAAACAAGTGCTGAAAACAAACCTCGCCAGGTTTTACTATTGCCAAATAATCGATAGCCATCACCTAGAACAAGTCCATTATCTATCGGCCTTGCCAATCGGTTACCCAGCAATTTAGTGATAATAACCGGCGCACCATTGGCGGCAATAAGCAGTACAAAAGCCTGAAAAATGCAATACCAACACAACGACAGAAAAATCATGACCAACTATCTCCTTTTAATAAGTTAAAAACAAGGGATATCGATACATCGGCTACCAACACGGGACAGACCTGACAGGTTTTATAAACCTGTCAGGTCTAACTCCAGTATTTTGTGCTGGCTAAAGTGGGTAGCGATAAATTAAACAATGAGCGGGTATCAACGTTAGGAATCGGCACAAAACAACTTGAGGATTAAATTCCATCGCCTCAAAAACCCACCCTAAAAAGCGGCTAAACAATTGCAGCAACGACTGTAGCGGCACTATTTTTTTTGCTATTGCCTTATCAGGGTAATCCTGCGCTAAACAGATTAATTATAACTAAAATCGCCGCTTACAACCGCTTAAAAAATGGTTTGGTAACCGCTAATTTTTTTATGAACGACCGACCACTGCAAATGTCACTTTATGACTTGTATATAATGGATAGCTAATATAAACTCAATATACGCCCTGCCATTATAAAAACAAGCTTCATTAACAAGGGCGGTTCTTTTTTATCAGAGGAGGTTCTATGTCTAATCTTGAAAATAATTCCCGCCGTCGTTTCCTGACCCAATCCGGCTTGGGCTTGGTTGCTTTTGCTGCCATGCCGGGTCTTTTGCGTGCCATGGAAAATAGCGAAGGCATGCATGGCATGCCGAAATTAACCCCTAACAAGGCGTCACCCCATTTTAAACCGGATGTAGAATTTGATCTGTTTTGCAAATCAGGCTCGGTATCAATTTTACCCGGACAAAAAACACAGGTACAACAATACACCGCCGTGTTAAAAAAAGGCCCTGATGAGACACTTATTAATATAGCAGGATCTTATCTGGGGCCGTTAATCAATTTACAAAAATTCCAAAAAGTGCGAATTAATTTGCACAACAAACTGACCGAACCCACTGTCACGCATTGGCATGGCCTACATGTCCCCGCTAATATGGACGGACATCCGCAGTACACTATCGATCCGGGTGAAACGTTGGTTTATGAGTTTGAAGTGCTTAATCGCGCGGGTATGAATATCTACCATCCACACCCACATGAACTCACTGCCAAACAAGTCTATCATGGCCTGGCCGGCGTATTATTTGTTCATGACGAAGAAGAAGCCAAACTGGAATTGCCCGCCGGCGAATTTGAAATTCCGATTGTTATTCAGGATCGTCTTTTCGATGAACAAAATCAACTCATTTATGCACATAACATGCATGACCGTATGGTTGGTTTTTATGGCAATCGTATCTTGGTCAACGGTCGCCCCAATTTTCAAATGGATGTGGCCAGTCGCGCTTACCGGCTACGCGTTTTAAACGGCTCAACCGCTCGCATTTACAAACTGGGTTGGGATGACGGCACCCCCATCACCGTTATCGGTGTCGATGGCGGCTTACTGGAACAACCACAAGTCAAACCCTACGTCATGCTGGCACCCGGTGAACGTTTAGATGTTTGGGCAGATTTTAGCGGTCGCAACGAAGGCTCGCAGTTAGTCATGCGCAGCTTGGGTTTTTCCGGCGTGTTACCTAAAATGGCTCAGCGCATGGGTGGAATGATGCATGCCAACGCTTTGCCGGTAGGCAGTGATTATCCAATTTTTACCGCACGCGTCACCAAAAAAGTCAGCGACAGCCCTAAACTGCCCTCACAATTATCAAAAATCAACTGGCATCCCATCAGTGCAACCGCTAATCCTGATAAACCGGTTCCCATCGCTATTTCCGAAGGCCCGATGGCCATGTTGCTTAATGGACGTCCTTACAAGTTTAACGACACTCAAGACATTGAGCGCATCAAGGTAAATACTATCCAACTCATGGAAATTTTTCATGCGCACGGCGGCGGTCACGGTAAACCAGCCGCAGCATCCACTGAAGATCATGGCGCAGAAAAGCACAGCGGCGGCATGGGCATGATGGGCGGCATGAAGCATGGTGATGATGACCAGAAAGGCGGCCAAGGCATGATGGGCATGGGTCACCGAGGTGGCGGCATGGGTATGATGGGTGGCATGAAACACGGCGATGACGACCAGAAAGGCGGTCAAAGCATGGGTGGTGGTATGGGCGGTATGGGTGGCATGGGCGGTGGTATGGGCATGATGATGTCCATGGCGCATCCCATTCATTTACACGGCCAACAGTTTCAAATTGTCAGCCGCACTGTCAGTGCAGATAATGAAGCAGACTACGCCACCGTGCGTGACGGCTTTATTGAAAACGGTCTCAAAGACGTCGTACTGGTGATGCCTGGCGAGAACGTTCGCATCATAAAACCTTTCCAGGATTTTAAAGGCTTGTTTATGTACCATTGTCATAATCTTGAGCATGAAGACATGGGCATGATGCGTGACTTTTTGGTTGAATAATTGAGAGCTTGTTAATCCGGTAACAAAAACGGGCGCTCTAATGCGCCCGTTTTTATTTGGCTATCAACTTAACACGGGACAGACCTGACAGGTTTTATAAACCTGTCAGGTCTAACTTCGGGATTTTTGTCCTGACTAAAGCTGAGTAGGGTGCGCATCGCGCACCACAACCATGCCAGAGAAAGAACCCTACACGCTACAGGTAGAAAAAAAATAATAGATTGTAGTGCAAATAAAATCGTTTAGTGGATACGGTTTTAGGTGCGCGATGCGCACCCTACCACTATAAATTGGGGATTTTTTTATTGCGAGTTGCCTTACCTATTGCAAGGCATTACATCAGCGGCAGAATTTGATCAAGAATCTTGCCGTTAGTGGCCAAAACCTGTTTGGGAAAAAGTCCTTCATTGCCTTTAAAATCGGTCACGGTAGCACCCGCTTCCCTCGCTATTAAAGCACCCGCAGCAACATCGTACAGATTTAATTCCTGCTCCCAAAAAGCATCAATCTGCCCATCCGCAACCAAACATAAATCCACAGCGGCCGAGCCAAAACGCCGCTGCCCCGTTGTATTTTGAGCGATTCGTCCAAAGCGTTCCAGATTATTGTCTGTCAAGTAAGAACGCAGGCAGGCAAAACCGGTACCAATCATCGCATCGGCCAGATCACTTTCTGAAGAAACCGTAATGGGCAGGCCGTTTTTAAAAGCACCCTTGCCCTTTTCTGCACAATAGTAATCATCTAAAGCCGGCGCATAAACCGCGCCCATCATCAGCTCTTGATCAATTTCCAGCGCAACACTGATAGACCAAAAGTATTGGCCTCTTGAAAATGAATGGGTGCCGTCGATAGGATCGACTATCCACCGATTGGTTTGATTAGCACTTTGTCCGCTCTCTTCTCCCCAAAAACCATATTCAGGGTACTTCGTAGTCAGGGTTTCTTTTAAAAAAGCCTCAACAGCAACATCCGCCGCAGTAACAAAATCACGCGGACTTTTTTTGTTAACTTCAACATTTTTCAAGTCTTTAAAATAAGTCATTGCAATGGCTCCTGCTTCACGGACCACTTCTTCAAGTACAGCAAGCGAAATCGACATCTGGGGGTAACCTTATCAATCAAAAAAGGTTAATTATACGGCAAGAAAGTTAAGTCGTTGAAAAATGACCATCGCTAAGGAATGCGCATGAAATAAATTATGCATCTGGCTCCCTCTCCCTCCGGGAGAGGGCTGGGGTGAGGGGATATAAATGGCCAAGTTATTTCATGCACGTTCCTCAAGTGCGATTCTCTGTTGATTAGAAGTGCTATACTCAACGCAATAAGAGTTTTACGGATTTTATAAAAAGCTGTTCACCACGAAGACACGAAGAACACGAAGTTTTTACCTTGGTTTTTCTTCGTGGTTTTGCACATTAAATTAATACTGATTGCGAGTCGGCAAATACTGATCACGGTCATAGGGTGGCGTTTCATGCGCTGGAATAATATCGTTCGGCCAGTCTTTAGCCCATTCACTCCGATCTTCTTCATCAGCGTAGTAGCGAAGATAAAGCTCGGAATCCTCCTTGCTACCACTACCCACCAAGTCGATGTGACAAACAGAGTTTTCATCGTCTGGCATATCCGGATTTTCCACCAGCAACTCCTCATGCCATAACTCCTCATACAGTTCGCGATCGCTGAGATGGTTGGTGTTATAAAGAAATGTGCGCAGCAAAGCCAAGCCGTGTATCACTTCCCACAACTTGGCGGTCAGTTGCATATCATCCAATTTTTCCGGGGCTGGCAACGCCACACCGCCTTGCACCAGTAAGTCAAAAGACGTGTTTATTTCAGCTTCCTCGTAGGTCAGTACATACTCCCGCAACGCCTGTGGTAACTCTTCCGACTCGAAGAACGACAATTTATCGCTCACGAACGCTTCGGCTCTGCGTTGCAAATCTTGAATATGTGCCTGGCTCTCGGCGCTCTCTTTATTTTCTATGGGTTTTTTAGGCATTACGGTGTCCTCCAAAATCAGAGTCAATTATGTTAGATGATTGAGTTTTAGGCAAATGCTATCATTTTTATGATTTTATATCCAATACATCAACACCCCCTAAATACTTGAAAACACCCAATCATTTCATCGCTAAAACTTGCTTTGCACATCAGTTATGTATATTATTTTATACATAACAAGAGAGCATTTATGGAACAAGAAAAAGAAATCCGTTGGGTAGGGTCTTCTTATCAAGACATACTCAAGTTTCCTGTAGAACCTCGCAAGGAGGCAGGTTTTCAGTTGGGAAAAGTGCAGGCGGGATTAGATCCTGATAACTGGAAACCTTTTGATGACGTGGGTGTGGGCACAAAAGAAATTCGTATTCGTGATGCTACCGGTATTTATCGCGTGATGTATTTGGCCAAGTTTGAGGAGGCAATCTATGTGTTGCATTGCTTCCAAAAGAAAACCGAAGCAACAACGAAACAAGACAAAGCTATTGCAGAAACACGTTACCGTGCTGTTGTAAGAACAAGAAAGGAGGATAAAAATGACTATTGATACTGAAGTTCGCCATATCACCAAACCGGGTGCCAATCTTTTTTTGGAACTGGGCTTTAATGCAACTGAGGCGACCCGTCTTCAAGCCGAATCACAGCGGCGGATCAGTGACACCAAGACTCTCAAAGAACAGCTTATGAATGAATTGTCGGATTGGATTGTAAATAATCATCTAAAGCAAGCAGAGGCCGCTGAGATATTAATGGTTTCCCGTCCGCGCGTCTCTGATTTGATGAATAAAAAGGTGAGTAAGTTTACCATCGATGCTTTGGTGAATATGTTGAGCCGTGTCGGCAAGCCGGTTCGACTCGCCGTTGGCTAATGCTGCTTTCAAAATTAAAACAAGGGTGCGTTAAACGCACCCTTTCAAAAATTACCTCAACACCCCCGCCGGGCTGGAATAACTATCCAATACCTGCACGTAATTGGCGCGTTCGTAAGCGCTGGGATCAATGGCGTGTTGTTGGCTGACGCTGCCTTTTAACTGGCTGATTGACTCATATTCATGCTCGATTAGCCACTGTTCCAGTTCGGTCAGGATTTGGGTTAAATGCCCCACGCCCTGTTTGAGTAAAACACTGCACAGATGCACGACATCGGCTCCGGCCAATAACGCTTTTAATACATCAGAGGTCTCGTGAAAACCACCGGTTACTGCCAGGGAAAGCTTGGTGCGGCCATACAACAAAGCCGTCCAGCGTATGCGCAACAAGGCTTCCGATGAAGAGGACAGTTCCAGTTTCGGCAGCACTTCCAACGTTTCCAGATCAATATCGGGTTGATAAAAACGATTAAATAACGCAATACCATCAGCACCCGCCGCTTCCAATCGCCGTGCAAAATGAATGGGCGAACTGAACTGTGAAGACAGTTTCATGATAATGGGTAGACTGACGTGGCCTTTCAATTCCTGCAAAATATCCAAATAACGGTTTTCAACGGCATCGCTGCTTTCTTCGGCATTGGCCGCCAAATGATAGATATTCAGTTCCAACGCATCGGCACCAGCCTGTTGCAGTTGCTTGCCGTATTCAACCCAGCCACTCAAAGAATTTCCGTTCAAACTGGCAATGACCGGAATCGACAGGGATGACTTTATTTTTTGCAGTTGCTCCAGATAATGTTCCTGATAGGTCTGAATATTATCGGGCACGGGATGAAACGAATCCGCTTCACCATGCCCTATGGATTGTTGATAAAAAAACCGCTCCATTTGCTGCTCTTCGGCTTCGATTTTTTCTTCGAACAACGAATACATCACCAACGCCGAGGCACCGGCATCTTCCAATCGTCGCGCACTACTTGCATCTTTGCTCAACGGTGATGCTGACGGCACCAAGGGATTGGCCAGTTTTAAGCCTATGTAATCTGTCGTTAAATCAACCATTGTCGTTCTCCTTGGCAGTGTCGTTTTTAAGTTGCGCTTTTACCGCTGAAACACTGGTGGCTTCTGTCCATTCCAGCTCGGATAGTTGTTTGTAGTAACGATAGCGATTTTTAACATCTTGCTGTGCCTGAGCCAAGAAACGTTCAGCCGCTTCCGGATGCGTTTGCCACAACATGCTAAAGCGGGTTTCGGTTTTCACAAAATCGCGGTAAGGGATTGAAGGTTCTGCCGAATCCAGTTTCATCGGATTTTTGCCCGCCTTGGCCTTGCTGGGATCAAAGCGAAACAACGGCCAATGTCCACTTTTAACAGCCAAGTTTTGTTGCCTGTGGTTATTGGACATATCCACGCCGTGGGCGATACAAGGCGCATAAGCGATAATAATAGACGGGCCATCATGGGCTTCTGCCTCCAAAAATGCATTCAGGGTTTGGATATCTTTACCCGCATAGGCAACATGGGCGACATACACATTACTGTAATCCATCGCCAACAAAGCCAAATCTTTTTTGGCCGTCGCCTTGCCGCCCGCCGAAAATTTTGCCACGGCACCCAAGGGCGTTGATTTTGAAGTCTGCCCGCCGGTATTGGAATAAACCTCCGTATCAAGAACCAGAATATTGACGTTACGGCCACTGGCCAACACATGATCGACCCCGCCAAAACCAATATCGTAAGCCCAGCCATCACCACCGATAATCCAGACACTTTTTTTGCTCAGGCTGTCCGCTAATTGAAGCAAGGTTTCGGCAGCTTGACCGGTCAAGGACGGCAACTTTTGTTTAAGACTGGCAACCCGTTCGCGCTGTTCGTAAATCCCCGCTTCATCGGACTGGTCGGCATTTAGAATGGCATCAACCACTTCATCGCCTAACTGATCCCGCAGTGCAGCCACCAATTCTTTGGCGTAGTCATTTTGTTTATCCAGGGCAATGCGCATTCCCAAGCCAAATTCGGCATTATCTTCAAACAAGGAATTACTCCATGCCGGCCCGCGACCTTCGGCGGTTTTAGTCCACGGTGTCGTGGGCAAATTGCCGCCATAAATTGAAGAACACCCCGTCGCATTGGCAATCACCATACGGTCACCAAACAACTGCGAAGCCAATTTTATGTAGGGCGTTTCACCACAACCGACGCAAGCACCGGAAAATTCAAACAGCGGTTGCAGAACCATCGCACCTTTAATGGTATTGGTTTTTAACAAGCGCCGATCATATTCAGGGATGTCTAAAAAGAAATCCCAATTGTCGCGCTCGGCTTCCCTTAGCGGCGGTTGTGGCTGCATGTTTAAGGCTTTGCGACTGGCATTGGATTTATCCCGAATCGGACAAATATCGACACACAAGGTGCAGCCCGTGCAATCTTCCGGTGCGACCTGATAACTGATAGCCAAACCGGCCGGAAAATCTTTACCCAGCATCGGTGCAGATTTGAAGGTTTCGGGCGTATTAGCCAAAATATCAGTCGAAAAAATCTTGCTGCGAATAACCGAATGCGGACAAACCATCACACATTTTCCGCATTGGGTGCATATATCGGTTTCCCAAACCGGAATTTCCAGGGCCAAATTGCGTTTCTCAAAAGCGGCCGTGCCGGTTGGAAAAGTACCATCAATCGGCATAACACTGACCGGCAAGGCATCACCTCGACCGGCAATAATTTCGCCGGTTACCCGTTTAACAAAATCGGGCGCTGCATCGGTAATCGTTGAGGTAATGTCGAACAGACTGCTAACCAGTGTGGGCAGTGGAACGGGATGCAAACTGGCCAGTGTTTCATCAATGGCCTTAAAATTTAGCTCAACAACACGCTGACCTTTTTTGCCATAGGTTTTTTCGACGGCATGTTTAATCGCGGTAATGGCATCGGTCTGCGGCAACACCCCGGAAATCGCAAAAAAGCAGGTCTGCATGATGGTGTTGATACGCTTGCCCATACCGCTTTTTTCAGCAACGGCATAACCGTCAATGACATAAAAGCGGATTTTTTTGGCTATCATCTGCTGTTGCATTTTAGCGGGTAGCGATGCCCAAACCTGTTCAACCGGTTCGGGTGAGTTTAATAAAAATACGGCGTTATCGGCAGCATTAACCAGCATGTCATAACGTTCCAGAAAAATCGTCTGATGACAGCCGATAAAATTGGCATCGTTTTCGGCAATCAAATAAGTGGATCGTATCGGCTTGGGGCCAAAGCGCAAATGCGAAACCGTAATTGCACCGGATTTTTTTGAGTCATAAACGAAATAACCCTGCGCGTTTAAATCAGTCGCTTCGCCAATAATCTTAATGGTGTTTTTATTGGCGCTGACCGTACCGTCACTGCCCAAGCCATAAAACATGGCCTGAAAAGTATCGCTAAGGGCATCGGTGCGATAACCCGCATCCCAATCCAGACTGGTGTGTGTGACATCATCATGGATACCGATGGTAAAATTATTTTTCGGATGCGCCTGTTTCAATTCATCAAAAATCGCCTTAATCATACCCGGCGTAAATTCCTTGGAAGACAGACCATAACGCCCGCCCACCACTTTCGGCAATTCCGAAAACCGGGATTCACCGCTGATAAAATCTTGGGCAAGCGCACTCAAAACATCCTTATACAACGGTTCGCCATCCGCACCCGGTTCTTTGGTACGATCCAGTACGGCGATTTTTCGGCAGGTATCCGGCAGTGCCGCGAGTAAACTTGTTGGGTCAAAAGGTCGGTATAAACGAACTTTAAGCAAGCCCACCGCTTCGCCCTGACGAATGAGATAATCAAGCGTTTCCGCTACGGCCTCCGCACCTGAGCCCATAATGACGATAACGCGTTCAGCCTGCACCGACCCTGAATAGTCAAACAGGCAATATGAGCGGCCTGTTAGTTCAGCAAAGCGATTCATCGCCTTCTGGACAATCGCGGGCATCGCCTGATAATAAGCATTAACCGATTCCCGCGCCTGAAAATACACATCAGGATTTTGGGCGGTGCCGCGCAGTACAGGCTTATCGGGCGTTAAAGCCCGGCTTCTGTGCGCGGTAACCCACTCCTCCTTAATCATGGCTCGCAACACCGAATCATCCAGTATCTTAATTTTGGCGACTTCATGCGAGGTTCTAAAACCGTCAAAAAAATGCATCAGCGGAATACGACTTTCCAGCGCCACGGCATGGGCAATCAACGCAAAATCCATGACTTCTTGCGGCGAATTGGAACACAGCATCCCAAAACCGGTCATCCGTGCCGACATGACATCGCTATGGTCACCGAAAATAGACAAGCCCTGACAAGCCAGCGAACGGGCGGCAATATGAAATACCGTCGGCGTTAACTCGCCGGCAATTTTGTACATATTGGGCAGCATCAACAGCAGCCCTTGAGAGGCGGTAAAGGTCGTCGCCATTGATCCCGCCTGCAAGGCACCATGAATGGCTCCGGCTGCTCCGGCTTCACTTTGCATTTCGGTCACTTGCGGCACTGTCCCCCACAAATTGACCTGCCCGCGCGATGACCATTCATCGGCCCATTCACCCATATTCGACGATGGGGTTATCGGGTAAATGGCGATGACTTCGTTGAGTTTATGCGCTACCGTAGCGGCAGCCTGATTTCCATCAATTGTAAGTGTTTCCTGATTTTGCATTAGACAGTCCTGTGATGAACAAAAGAAGTGTAACTAGCGTATTCTGGATAAATTTAAAGAATAGCTGATTTTACGCTTAATCTCAAATACTGACATCACCATTTTTATTGTGGGGTAGAGACGCGATTTATCGCGTCTGCTGTCTGCTGTCTACAGCCTACAGTCTACGAGTGTCAGACGCGATAAAGCGCGTCTCTACGCTTTAACGGATATTTTATGCTTTAATCATTCCGTTAAATGTTCTGCTGAGTTCATTCAGCTTTACGAGTGCCCCGGATACGCCACCATGCGCTACACCCTTCGACAAGCTCAGGACAGGCTTGGATGGTCTTATTCCAGGCTACGCCTAATGCTTGTCATCACTAAATTCCCCGAAATCAAGAATTAAAAACTTGAAAAATGAGTGGATAACATAAATTCCAGATTCAAAGTAGCGATCAGAATGACTGGCCTTTCAATACCGCTCTAATCTTAACCGGAAAATAACCCGGCATTAGCCACAACTTTATGAACAAATTAGATAAACGTGCCGGTATGTGACTCAGCCAGTCAAAACAAGTAAACAATCGATGCCAACCCGGTTGCGTCGCTACCCACTCAAGTAACCAGAGTTGTCGTGCTTGATGCGCTGAACGCAGCAAAGTGTCCGGATAAGGCGTCCTGAACCAATGCTCTGCTTGTGCCCAGTATTCGGCAAGAATAGCTTGCCGCTGTGGACGTAGTCTGTTGAGCAAGCTGCGGGTATCCAGCGAGGTCGTCTGGTGTTGGGCTAAGGCCGCAAACTCCAAAAGTTGACGGAGGTTGAGAGCTTTCTTAAGCCGTTGCCCGTCACTTATTTGGCAATGGAGCATATTATGCAGCAATCGAGTCGCCACATCCGGAATAAGCGCCGTGGAGCCTTCGTCAAAGCTAAAGGGCACGGTTATCAGTTGTTGGCACAGCCGGGCATCATCGCCTTGATGGGATTGAATACGGCGGTGCAGTTCAACTTTGACCGGTAACTCAGGATGTATTAAGGGGAAGCCGTGATGTTGTTGTTGAAAGTGACTCGGCAGTAGCCATTGCGACCCTTTATCTTCCAAGCGATAGCCCAGACAAATAAGCGCCTCAGTGGCGGCCTCCATCAGTAGATCAGGCACCAGCAGATCAAGATCACCTATCACCCTATCTTCAGCACCCCGGTATTGCCCCGAAGTCAAGGTAATCGCCCCTTTCAATAAAACAGGTTGAATGCCGATACGGTTAAGGGCACCAGCAATTATCACCAGTTGTTCCCGCAACGTTTGGTTGCGCTCGCGATTGAGGCTTTGTAAGGTGTGCAAATAGTCTTGCACCTCCTCTGGCAGCAGGTCAAACAAGCCCTTGCGTTGCAGCGCACCGGCCAGTGAGGGCGTCACCAAACAGCAACCGGCCAACCAAGTAAGGCCGCGCCAATCAACCGTTGCCGCAGCAAGTCGTTCCGGCAGATCGGTCGCGTAAGCGTCGCCCACCGACAGACACTCGCATAACAAAGACAAGTTCTTTGCACGGTGCCTCGCAGACGCTGAACGGTCATGCCAAAACTGACGGATCACGGCGGGGAGTGCAAGGCTCATAAGGGAATTTCCGGTTGTGACAGCTTATCGACCTGTTGCCCGACTAAGGCCAAAGCACTGTCAAGATCAGGATAACATAACGCATAGGCGGGTACCGAGCTGACCCAACTTGCCAAGGCGTCAAGTTTGGCTTGGGTCAGGTTACGAATAACCGCCTCGGCCTCAATGATGTGTTGTAAGGCCTCTTCCGGACTCAGCGCTTGGCAGTGCGGCACACTACCCGGCTGGTAACGGGGAAACAACAACAAACCCGGCGGAATGGCGCCCGCACTGCAATTGCCCAGCGGTGGCAGATAGCGCACGGTTTGGTCAAAACGCTCAACGCTTTGCGTGCTGGCAATGTCCGGCCGCAGCGCAGCCAGTACCGACCAACTGCCGCTCTTAAGACAAATGGGTGTGCCTAGCCCCAACAACTCGCCCGTCAGAGTGACCGGAACCACATCATCACTGAGTAACGCATAACCCTTGGCATTAAGCGCCGTCGCCAAGGTCGTTTTGCCCGAACCACCCGGTGCAATCAATAACAAACCTCGGCCATCGGCAAGCCTGAGCCCCGCGCCATGAATCACCAATAGACGTTCTTCTGCCTGGCAAGCCAAATCAATCAGCGTATGCAGCACACAAGTCAGTGCATTCTCACTCCCCTGCCCCGTCGACTCAAGCTGCTCGTTGACACCAAGCTGCCACCGGGTTGCAGTACCCGTTAAAACCAGCTGATGCGCCAAGGGCTCAGGACTGGCAAGCAGCACCGAACTCAGCAGAACCTTAAGCCGCTCGGTCAGTTGCGCATCTTCAACAAGCACCCCAAAACACAGACCGGCCAACCTGACCGTCAAAGTCATTGACCGAGCCGTAGCCGGAAAAGGCGGCGCAATAACCCAGTCACAGGGTTTCGCCAAGGTAGCAGGGAGCCGCTCAAGACTATCCTCCAAAAGCCCGCTTTGACGCCAGTGTAAAAGCAGATCCTCGATGTGGCTGCTGGCGGCCGCCTTGGACAGGCCGTAATCGAGGGTCAGCTTTTGGATTAAAGTGCGTGCGGCGACTTCGTCATCACTCACTTGATGCAACTGCCACAGTTCAGCAGCACTGGCATTGAGCAGATGCAGCCTATCGCCGCCGCTGTGTGCCAGAACTTGGCTGGTGCCGAGCGTTGTGTTTAATAGCATGTCAGATTTTATAGTTCATTATTGAGTCAATGGGCTTTAACGTTTTTACAATCAATCTTCAAGTTCTTAATTCTAGTAAAACAGCGATAACCAGTCATAAGCGTAGGCCGGAAACGCTCAACTCGCTTGCGCTCGAAAAGCCTTATTCCGGCCTACGCCTGTAGGGGCAATCCCTTGCGGTTGCCCTGCCAACATCGTAACAGCAAAGGGCGGGCGTGGAGGTCAGGCTTTGCCTGACCTCCGGTGTTAATAATTGTGTTCCGGTAATCCTGTCATGCCTCGGGCAGTTATTATCCACGCCAGTCGGGTCTTCCTGGTAAAGCATCCACGAGCGAATCAGCTGAAGCGCGTTTTGACAGCATCAGGGTCATCATCACCGGTGGTGTCCAAAGCGCCAGTTTGGTGATGTTACGGCGTTGGGTGTCGATAGAATCGGTGGTGGGTTGAATGGTTGTCGATTCGGTATTCATAAGTAAATTCTCGGTTTAAGTGGTTATAGTTGTGCCCCCCCCCTTTGAGAAGGGGGGTAGGAAAGATTTTTCAGCCTGTCATGGTGCCGAAACCTGCCAGGTATAGCGTTGTACAGGGGCATTAAGGGTGATCGGATAGCCTTTCATGGTCCAGAGGGGATCAGTGGGTAGAATGATCTTGCCGGTTGCCACTTCAATTAGTTGTGAGCGTTTTAAAAGCTCCGGACTGCCTTCCCAACTTAGAAAAACTTTGCTGCCGACCGGATTGGCACGCACTTCAAAACTCCAGCTATGGGCATTAAGGTCAACAGGATGAAAATCACTGGCATAATCAGCGGCTTTGGTTCCCCATTCTGGATGCGGAAAAACCAGCGTCAAATACGGTGTGCTGAAAGGTGCCATCTTGGCGACATCATGAGCATCGAAGCCTGTTTTGGCATCGCTTAACTGCCCCAACAGTGCGCCGCGATCTTTCCAACCGGTCACCAGATTATTAACTTTTAAACGGATATACCAATCAGCGGGATTAGCCAGAATCTGCGGGTTAACATGATTGCCGACAGCAGGCACCGGCGCAGCGGTAGCCGGTGACACAACAAAATCCAGCCAGCCTAGATACCACGGCATCTCGGCAGTCGCCAATTGCTCAAGATTAGCCGGTAACGCTTGATTGCGAGTCAGGGTCGATTGCTCCGCCGGAATCAACAATTCAATGGTATGCCCAAATGCTCCCGGCAACACATTAACCCAAAAGGACTTAAAGTATTGCAGATTACCCTGGGTGGGGCTGACATCGTTAAAACTGACATAGGTCGTGCCATCCCAAATATTAACGGTATTATTGATATAGCCTGCGGTGTTGGCAGCGCTGGGGGTCAACGTTGATGCCGAACCATCCACCCGGATGCGCACTTTTGACCAATCAATCGGATAAGCAAACGGATTGCCGACCAGATTGTAGCGATTGGCACCCGCTTTATAGGTAGTGACGGTAATGGCTTTGCAGCCATTGGCAGAATAACAACCTTGCGCTTGAGTAACATCGGTCGGCGTTGTGGTACCGTCCAGGGTTAACTTGCCGTTGGTGGGCGCTTGATAACTTTTAAGCCAGTAACCCGTCCCGACATTCAGCGATATATCACTGGTTAAAAAGGGCCGATAAGCCGGTACTGCACCCACGGTTCTATCTTCAATAATCCAGCCGAGTACGGATAATGAAGATGATGCATAGTTGGTAGTGCTTAGATTAGACGAAGAGCCATCACCAAACACACCGGCTATCGTGCTCGTAGCCGGTACACAGGGTAAGGCCAGCATTTGCCAAAGGGCATTCAAACCGCCTGTGCCGGTAGTTATAGAGACACCGGGACCACAGTTAGTGTACTTGAAAAGTGAATTGGCCACATTGGTGCCGCCTGGCGTGGTCACCAACACACTGGCAGTTCCGGCAGCATGCGCGGGTGTGGTGGCGGTGATGGACGTGTCAGATACCACAGTGACATTGGTTGCCGCAGTGCCACCCAAGCTAACCTCCGTCGCGCCGGTGAAACTGGTTCCCGTTAGTGTCACTGTCATACCACCTGCTGTGTTGCCATAAGAGGGGCTAATCGCGCTCACCGTTGGGGCATTGACGGCTGGCGAAGTCATCACTCGGTTGCCGGTGCCTGAGGTAGCTATTGCCACAAACATGCCGTTGCCGTAAGTGACGCCAAACCAATTGTTATTACTCGCAGAAGTTTGGACAGTCCAAGTGATGCCATCAGGACTGGTCATGACCAGATGGCCGCCAGTTATTAGGGTGGTAGCCACCGCTACAAATAAGCCGTTGCCGTAAGTGACGCTATACCAAGTTTGATCCTCCGGAGAGGTTCGGGTCATCCAAGTGATACCATCAGGACTGGTCATAACCTTCGAATGGGCTATTGTACCTCCACCAGCGGTTGCTACAAATAGACCGTTACCGTAAGTAACTGATCTCCAGTTATTATCATTTGCCGAGGTTCGGGGAGTCCAAGCGATGCCATCAGGACTGGTCATCACTCGGTTGCCTGTGCCTGTGGTAGCCACCGCCACAAACAGACCATTGCCGTAAGTGACGCCATACCAATTGTTATTGGCCGCCGAGGTTCGGGGAGTCCAAGTGATGCCATCAGGACTGGTCATCACTCGGTTGCCGGTGCCTGAGATAGCCACCGCCACAAACAGACCATTGCCGTAAGTGACGCTTTGCCAAGTATTATTGTTCGCTGAGGTTCGGGGAGTCCAAGTGATGCCATCAGGACTGGTCATCACTTTGTTGGTAGCCACCGCCACAAACAGACCATTGCCATAAGTGACGCCTTGCCAAGCAGTAGTGTTCCCTGAGGTTCGGGAAGTCCAAGTGATGCCATCAGGACTGGTCATCACCACGTTGGCGACGCCAGTGGAAGACACCGCCACAAACAAGCCGTTGCCGTAAGTGACGCCAGTCCAAGTTTGATCGGCCCCCGAAATCCGGCTAGTCCATTGGGTTGCACCGGTCGCATGGGCTGATGATGACCCCATCAGGATCAGGAGCAAGCCGATAAAGGGCAAAAGGCCGATAAGCCTGGGTAAACTAAATTTCTGGGTGTGCTGCATAGTGGGGCCTATGTTTGGGATTAATTTTCAGGGTTAACAAGCAAAGCACCAAAATCATATAAACTGCATTTTATTAGGCTCTTTTTCTGAAAACTATATTGCATTACAAAATCTATAAAAGACAGCTTCGAATTGTCACAGAATGTCACAAGAGTTCGGCAGGCACTGTATTTATTGGCACGAGCGTACTTTGTGCCATTGCAATGACTTTAAAAATATCAATAACCACTGGCTGCGCATGATTTTTTTAGCTTTAAAAAGTCAAGTAGGTCGGGCGCGTCTCTTTGCGCCCGACAATTTCGGCATGATGGTCGGGCAACGATAAAGCCGTTGCCTGACCTTGCTATTTTGTAAGGTGGATAAGCCACGCGTCATCCACCCAATACCGGTATAAAATAAGGTTCAAGACCTCACACCCACACAGCCTGTTTAAAATAACGCAACGATTATAATGGCTTAAGGTTTATAATCTGGCCATGAGCAAAATACACGACAGCAGTTATAAGTTTTTATTTTCAAATCCGGAGTTGGTCCGCGACTTAATCATGGGTTTTATACCCGATGATTGGTTGCATAGCCTGGATTATTCAACACTTGAAAAGGTGCCGGGGTCTTACATCAGTGAGGACTTTAAGCAACGCGAAGACGATATTGTCTGGCGGGTAAAAGTCGGTGGCGCTTGGGTCTATCTGTACTTGTTGTTGGAATTTCAAAGTAGTGTTGATAAATACATGGCACTGCGCATGATGGTTTATATCGGACTGCTCTACCAAGACTTGATAAAGCGCAAAGAAGTGCTGGCCGATGGCCGGTTACCGCCAATATTGCCTATCGTGCTTTATAATGGTAAACAACGCTGGACTTCCGTTACCGATGTTGCCGAGTTAATTCCCGTCGTACCGGGTTTGGTGGAGCAGTTTAAACCCCGCCTTAAATATTTGCTGATTGACGAAAATACCTACAGTGACACCGAACTGGCCTCACTTAGGAACGCGCATGAAATAACTTGACCATTTATATTCCCTCACCCCAGCCCTCTCCCAGAGGGAGAGGGAGCAAGATACCGAAGTTATTTCATGCACATTCCTTAACAATTTGGTGGCGGCCGTTTTTAGATTTGAACAAGCAGATAGTCCGGCCACCATGGAAGCCTTAATAGGTCTGTTAATCGAGTGGCTAGCCGATAGACCCGATTTACGGCGCATGTTTTCGTTGTGGATACGCGCGACATTGATGAGAAAACCAAACTACGGTATCTTATTGCCCCAAGTAGACGATTTACAGGAGATAAAAGTCATGTTGGCAGATAGACTGGAACAATGGGCACTGGCCTATATAGCAGAAGGCGAGCTAAAAGGTGAGTTAAAAGGTGAGCTAAAAGGTAAACAAGAAGGCAGACAAGAAGGCAGGCAGGAAGGCGAAATGCTGGCTTTGCAAAGATTATTGTCCAAGCGCTTTGGCATCCTGCCGGCTGATATAACTCGTTCGATTTCCAATGCCTCGGTGGAGACCATTGAGCGTTGGTTTGATCTGGCTATTGATGCCCAACAATTATCAGATATATTTAAAGACATGTAGGTCGGACGCGTTTCTTTGCGCCCGACAATTTCAGCATGATGGTCGGGCAACAATAAAGCCGTTGCCCGACGCGACTTAAATCGTGACAGCAGGCGTAGGCCGGAATAAGATCACCCAAGCGTAGCGAGTGGTGGCGTTTCCAGTACTCTCGCACCGGTTGCCGGAAACGCTCAACTCGCTTGCGCTCGAAAAGCCTTATTCCGGCCTACCCGGCTGCTCTTCTGTGAGAATGGAGGGATAGTTTTTTATGTTATGATTTGACAACGTCAAACAAATTTAGGAATGGGAAAATGAGTGTGGAAGCTGATGAGATTTGGGCGATTTTGCGAGAAGTTGCCAGCGAACAAAAAGCGTTACAACGTGAAGTTAAAGAAGTAAACAAAAACATTGGTCGTTTAACAAACCGTTTAGGTGAATTTGTAGAAGAAGCGGTGCGCCCCTCGGCAGTGCGTTTGTTTAGAGAACGCGGGATTGATATTCACGAAGTTCAGCAAAATGTCAGTGCAAAACGTGATGGTGAAGCTTTAGAAATCGACTTACTTGTTGTCAATAATGAAGATGTTGTGGTGATTGAATGTAAAAGTAATTTAAGCATCGATGATGTCAATGAACAACTTGAGCGACTAGAAAAAGTGAAGCGTCTTTTACCGCGCTATAAAGATTGTCGAATTTTAGGGGCGGTTGCGGGTATGGTGATACCTGACAATGTGGCGACGTATGCGATTCGCAAGGGATTGTATGTGATTGGTCAAAATGGCGAGCATTTGGAATTGCGAAATGACATTAGCTTTGCCGCAAAAGTTTGGTGAAACGAACGCACGACGGGGTATGTACCCTTCAAATTGCTTGGCAACGAGTGAAGAGCAACAAGGGCGCGGTGCGCTAGACAGTATCAGCATAGAGCCGCGTAGGTCGAGTTAGCGATAGCGTAACCCGACGCATTGGAGCCGCAAATGTCGGGTTACGTTATCTTGCTACGCTCAATAAGCTAACACAACCTACAAGGCTTTAAGTTGATGTGTATGGGGCGCGTCTCTTTGCGCCCGATAATTTCGGCATGGTTGTCGGGCAACGATAAAGCCGTTGCCTGGTATCTACAGGACTGCGGTTTCCGACAAATCCTAAACTTCACACCCCGGCAGACTTGTGTCGACTAAAGCCGATAAAGCCAGCAAGTGCCCAGCCGAATAGCCAAATAGCCGCCGGTAACGGAACCTGTGCAACAGAGCCAGAGACCAAGGGGTCGGCAGTGTTCGAATACGTGTTGATACCGTTATAGCTAAGGTCTGAAATCGTATTAAATGACGGTGAGGCTGGATTAGTAAAGTCTATAGTGAACAATATGCTATTACTTACCAAACCACTTGGATCAGCATCGTCTAAACGGTTCTGCGAGATGGGTGCAACTGCATAATTATAACCGACATAATCGACCCAATTAATAGATTCGCTTACCGAAGAATCGATAACAAACCCGCCTGCCACATAAACCGGGCCGGTTTGGCTGGTTGAATAGCCTGTCAACACCCCGTTAACAGCAATGGCATTAAAGTCGACATCAAAGGTCACGTTGCCATTAAAGGTTGCGCCGGACTCGAAAGTCTCACTCAGCGCGTAAATAGAATCTGCCCGAGCCGATTCTATAAACCCCATGCTCAGCGACAATGCGGCTGCAATAGCCAGTTTTTTATATTTCATACAGTCTCTTTGTGTTTTTTAATGAAGGTTAAGCCGTTCAAAAGCGCTGCTGATCGCAGGACTTTGCCTGAATACCGGTCAAACAAGCGCAGTAATCACGGTTTAAGCGTCTCGGTATGCGCATCATCGGGAACAAAACCGGGCGGTGGCATCGCCGCCGCAGGATTGCCCTGCCGACCCTGCATCAGGATGGCGTGGATGCGTTCGGTTTGTTCCAACCCGACACGTTCCTGTTCCTGCAATACTTTTTCGGTTTCCGCTTTGACCAGATCAGCCTTGTGGTCGTGCCAAGCATCCATTAGCAGCAACGAAGCCAAGGAACCTAGAAACACGCCCAGGGCTATTTTCAGTACGAGTTTCATGGCTTGATGAGTGACCTTGTCGCCTGCGCTAGGAATTACTGGGATATTAAAAAGCCATTGCGTTAAACAATGGCTTTAAAACGGATGTAAAACTTAGTGAGTTGTCGGCAATAAGTTAGCCGTTGTGGTATTTACACATTTAGGATGGCCCCAGCCTTTGGCGCTTACGCCAATTTGTAGTCCAGGCACAGTATGGACATCAAACACTATATTATCGGGACGACTGGCATCACCGGAAACACCGCCGGGTACATAATCCAACGCCAAGGCATGACGGGTTCTCCAAGCAATATTGTGATCCGCGCAGGAGGTGTCGCCGCTGACGCCGATGGCGCCGACTAAGGTACGCTGCGTATCATACAGAGCCAAGCCACCGCCAAACACATTCACGCCGCCGATTTTATGGCCGACTAAAGGATCATTAATAGCACCGTAATTTGCAGCCGGACCGGCATAAGCCGCGCTGGTATCGACCGGGTTACTGAGTTGCAAACCAAATAAGCTGCCGCCTGGTTGTACTGCGGTGTACAGATTAGCCGTTGACAGCGCTAATCCGGGTAAGCTGAAGGCATTGGCGGTATTGGCTTTTTGCGCCGAAATAATCCGACTGCCAGGCCATTGTTGGTTTCTATCCGAGCCGGTATAGGCAACCGTGCATACATAGCCATCCCTATTGACAACAGTAACCCACATATTTAGACCGAAACCACCGTTAGTGGATGCGTTTGGCGATACCGAGGCCAGTCTGCTCTGCAACTCAGACCAAGCTGGCAGTTGAGAGCAGTCCGCTGCCGGATCAATAGCCGTAACCCCCCCCCTGTGATGCACAAGCCATTGAACCAACCAGCGCCAGCTTAACAATAATTTTCTTCATTTTTTTCTCTGCAATGTTTGAGTTTAATTAATTTAGATCTAAAAAAGTAAAATAGGTAATCCTATGAATTATCGGTTGCCTTTCAAACTGAAAGTAGCCTTTGTAATCGCGTATTTAATATAAAAAAATTAGCCACTAAATGCTTCTTCGGCTATTTTTCTGTAAACAATCTTGCATTATAGAATCTATAAAAGACAGCTTCGAATTGTCACAAAATATCACAAGAATTCGGCAGGCACTGTACTTATTGGCACGAACGTACACTGTGCTATTGCAATTACTTTAAAAATGTCAATAACCACTAGCTGCGCCCGATTTTTTTTAGCTTTAAAAAGCAACCGCCTTTGAGCAGCAGGGGCTTTGCTTTTCCCCACGATGCGGGACATTGCAACTAACCCTGGTGCATGACGCTAACGCTTATGGCACCCTACATGACTATTGACACCAATATTGCCTATATCGAGTAATTTGTGGTGCAGGATCAATCCCTTACGGTTGCCCTGCTAACTTGCCGTATTCGATAATTTTATCCGCATTATTGTTTGTGTAGAGACGCGATTTATCGCGTCTGCTGTCTACGGTCTGCTGTCTTCGATTGTCAGACGCGATAAAGCGCGTCTCTACGCTTTAACGGGCGACCAAGACGGGACACTGAGCAACGAAATGATTCGCTAGTGCAAAAAGTCCATCATTCCGGCAGGAATGCTGGAATCCAATCACACGCCTGCCCTGAGCGCAGCCGAAGGGGGATGTGAAGCTGTAGTTTGGCATACAGCCTGATTCAGGCGGCAACGTTATCGGAAAGTTACCCTCCATGACACTGGATACCGGTATCCTTGCCGGTATGACGGCGTTAACTAAAATTTCTTGTCCCGGCTTAAGTGGGT
>JBAXTQ010000129.1:0-11022 GCA_037130115.1 Methylococcaceae bacterium | reverse complement strand
CTATAGAAGTAAAGCGACATTCGACCACCCTCACCCCAGCCCTCTCCCGGAGGGAGAAGGAGGGAGCTTTATGTTGCTTTACTTCTAAGCCACTCTATAGCTTGCACCTGCCGATATAGCCGGACAGTTGTCTGCCCGGCTACTGTCTTGATTATTTCTTTTTAGCGTTATTACGTTCGTTAACTTCTTTGATCACTTCTTCTGCTACGTTTTTAGGACATGGCATATAGTGCGAGAACTCCATAGAGAATTGACCGCGACCAGAAGTCATGGTGCGCAAGTCACCAATGTAGCCGAACATTTCGCTCAACGGTACATCTGATTTGATACGCACGCCACTTACGCCGGCATCTTGAGATTTGATCATGCCACGGCGACGGTTAAGGTCACCAATAACATCACCCACATGATCCGATGGCGTAAAAGTATCTACCGACATAATGGGCTCAATCAATTGTGGGCTGGCTTTTGGAATTGACTGACGGAATGCCGCTTTCGCAGCAATTTCAAAGGCAATTGCAGAGGAGTCAACCGCATGGAAAGCACCATCCGTTAAGATAACTTTAAAGTCCAAACAAGGGAAGCCGGCCAAAACACCTTTATCCAACATGCTTTTAAAGCCTTTTTCAACAGCAGGCCAGTATTCGCGTGGTACGTTACCACCCGTAACCGCTGATTGAAACACAAAGCCTGAACCGGGTTCACCGGGTTCAATAATATAGTTGATCTTGCCGTATTGGCCTGAACCACCTGATTGCTTTTTGTGTGTATATTCGTCTTCAACCGCTTTGGTAA
Source organism: Methylococcaceae bacterium (assembly GCA_037130115.1). Classification (GTDB taxonomy): domain Bacteria; phylum Pseudomonadota; class Gammaproteobacteria; order Methylococcales; family Methylomonadaceae; genus Methylobacter_C. The sequence goes on along the minus strand of JBAXTQ010000129.1, from coordinate 10,227 downwards.
TGGTTTCGCGATACGCCACTTGAGGTTTACCAACAACAACATCAACGCCATGAGTACGTCTTAAGATATCAACCTTAATATCAAGATGTAACTCGCCCATACCTTTAAGGATGGTTTCGCCACTGTCTTCATCAGTTTCAACGTGGAAAGAAGGATCTTCCTGAATCATTTTACCCAGTGCAATACCCATTTTTTCAGAAGCGGCTTTATCTTTTGGTGAGATAGCCAGTGAAATAACGGGATCAGGGAAAACCATGGGTTCCAGAGTTGCAGGGAATTTTGGATCGCACAAAGTGTGACCGGTTTGCACGTTCTTCATACCCAGAACCGCAACAATATCACCTGCTTGTGCAGATTCAAGCTCGGCACGAACATCGGCATGCATTTCAACGATACGACCAATACGCTCGGTTTTACCGGTAAACGTATTCAATACTGACGTGCCTTTTTCCAACTTACCGGAATAGATGCGCAAGAAGGTCAACGCGCCAAAACGGTCATCCATAATTTTAAATGCCAAGGCACGTAATGGTTTATCAGCATCAACGATAGCAAATGTACCTGTTGGGTTACCTTCAAGATCGACTTCTGGCTGTGGTTTAACTTCTGTTGGTGAAGGCAAATAATCAATAACGCCGTCAAGAACCAACTGTACGCCTTTGTTTTTGAAAGATGAACCGCAGAAAGTCGGGAAGAAATCAAGATTAATGGTACCTTTACGGATACAACGCTTAATGGTATCAATGTCTGGTGTTTCGCCTTCAAGATAGGTTTCCATGACATCGTCAAATTGATCAGCCACTTGGTCTATCAATTTTTCACGCCATTCCTTTGTCAACTCCAACATATCGGCTGGAATATCTTGAATGGTGTAATTCATCGGGTCACCTGAGTTATCCCAAATCCATGCTTTCTCGGTTAATAAATCAACCACTCCCGAGAACTCGTCTTCTGTACCGATTGGCAAGGTCATTACAACAGGCACTGCACCTAAAACTTCTTCAACCTGTTTAACTACACGGTAGAAGTCTGCGCCAATACGATCCAGCTTGTTAACATAAATAACCCGCGCAACTTCAGAGTCATTCGCATAACGCCAGTTGGTTTCTGATTGGGGTTCTACACCGCCTGATCCACAGAAAACGCCGATACCGCCGTCCAGCACTTTAAGAGAGCGATAAACTTCGATAGTAAAATCAACGTGACCCGGGGTGTCGATAATATTAAAACGATAATCTTTCCAGAAACAAGTGGTTGCAGCTGACTGAATGGTAATACCGCGCTCACGTTCTTGATCCATGAAGTCGGTAGTGGTTTCGCCATCGTGCACTTCGCCGATTTTGTGAATTTTACCGGTCAATTTTAAAATTCGCTCGGTAGTGGTTGTTTTACCGGCATCAACGTGTGCGAAGATACCAATATTTCTGTAATGCGCTAAATCTGTCATGTTTTTACTCTAAAGTTGGGCATAAAAAACTTTTTTGGTGACCACTCTTGAGCATCAACTCAGGAGGGTTCGTACTGGGGCATTGTGACAACATACCGTAAACTACAGTCATTATAACCTAAGACCGTAGCGGCAAGGCATGGATGAAACGTGTCGAATACTTGCAGGTAGCTCAAGCCAAGTGAGGTGGCACTTTAAAAGTCACCGTTGCCGCTCACTTATCCAGCTTTGAAAGCCGACTATTTTAACCTAAAAACGGGGAAAAAATACAGGAAAACCCATGTCTTATATTAGGAGGCTATAAAAAAGGCTGGCAATCTTGTTTTTGGTGGTGCTTTTGCCGGCAAATAAGAACAATTTGTTCGTCTATACACAAATCCTGTGGATAACTCTGTGTATTAACTGTTATATACCGCTCTTAACACCCGTTTTTAATACATTCTTGTTAGATTGTACAAAAAATAGACAATCTATTATTACCGGCTGGTCGCTGTTATTTATGACATTTCAAGAAATTTTTATGTCTTGAATAAAAGCGACGCCAAGTCATTGATTTTTTCTATAGGCAAAAAAACTTCCCGCTTAACACTTGACAAACCTGATGATGCTATAAATAGGCCTGGTCTGCTTCCGTTTTTTTATGCCGTCAAAAGAGTCGCGGTACAAATGCTATTTAACAAAAACACAAGTTATATTTTTCATGGCGGCTTCCGGATAAACAAGAAAAATACTGCTTTATGGTTTAAAACAAGCTATTCAGAAGTTACCCACAAAACCTGTGGATAACTCTGTGTATAAATTGTTATATACCGCTCTTAACTACAGTTTTTATTACAGTTTTGTTAAATCGTATAAAAACACGACAATCCAACAGTTATTTCTAAGTATCAATAACTTACCAAGCGCTATAATAAGATTTCAGGACTCTTGAGCCGCGCGGTAAAAATTGGTTTTAAAATACCGTCAGGCATAAATTCACGCAACCATTGCCTAAAACTTAACGAAAGAAAGACCTGGCAGGTTTTACAAACGGCCAAGCCTGACATTAATCTTTCTGTCGGGCTAAATTAGATAGCGACTGTCCACAGTTAAGCATTGTAGGAGCGGGCCATGCCCGCGATGAAGAAGCTAAAATTAAGTATTGCAGCCAAAATATCGCGGGCATGGCCCGCTCCTACGGTGTTATTGTACTTAACTGTGGGCAGTGACGCCGGAGCGTGGCAACCAGGCTGATTCTGGGAGTTATTTTCTGCGTACTGCCAACCCCAACCACAACACTATCTTCTTCGGGCATTATGACTTTTAGGCTCTGGTTTGGTTTTGGTTATTTCCGGTTCGTTTCTTTCCAGACCGGCAAATTCAAATAACAAATCCAGTTCCTTATCCGTCAGTTCATAAAACGTACCCGCTTTTAGACGCTCGGGTAACACCACCGGCCCGTAGCGAACCCGCATTAAACGGCTAACGATAACTTCCTGCGATTCCCATAAGCGCCTGACCAGTCGGTTACGGCCTTCGCTAACGATAACGTGATACCACTTATTGGCACCCTCACCCCCGAAAAATCGAATCGCATCAAATTTGGCTGTACCATCTTCGAGCTCTACACCTTGCTTGAGTTTTTCCAGCGTGGTCTCCGCAACATCACCCAAGATACGCACCGCGTATTCACGTTCAACTTGCGTGGATGGATGCATTAATTTATTGGCGAGTTCGCCATTATTGGTAACCAATAATAAACCGGAGGTATTAATATCCAACCTGCCGACCGAAATCCAGCGGGCGGTAGTCAGTGTTGGCAGTTGCGTAAACACCACCGGACGACCTTCAGGATCACGGCGTGTTACCACTTCACCCGTCGGTTTGTGATAAAGCAGTACCCTGGTAGGTTGCACTGCAAATTTTTCCCAATGCACGACCCGCTCATTGAGCTGCAAATAATCACGCGCTTTTAAACGATCACCCAACTTGGCTGGTTCACCATTTAGTTTTAATCGACCTTCGGCTATCCAGCGCTCAATTTCTCTTCTGGAACCAACGCCGCCACGCGCCAGCACTTTTTGAATGCGCTCGCCTTCTTCCGGCTGATTTTTGACCGATTTTTTTACGACCCTGACTTCATCAGGCTGTTTCGGTGAAGGACTGGCCGGTTTGTAACCCCCTTCTTTCTGCGTATTTCTGTCCTTATTTTTACGCTGTTGTTTGGGTGACCTTTTTATCGTCGGCGATTTGCCCGGCTGCTTTGATGAATCGTTGGTTGGTTTCTTGCTTTTCACTCGTTACCTGCATAAGTTGTTGCGTATTATCTATCGACTCATCAAGATGTTTTATATCCTGCAAAGTCGGCAGTTGATTTAATGATGTAATATTAAAATAATCCAAAAATTGTTTGGTCGTGCCATATAGACCAGGCCTGCCGGGCGCTTCCTTGTGCGCCACCACCCTCACCCACTCACGCTCAAGCAAAGTCTGAATAATGCTTGAACTGACACTCACACCGCGAATATCTTCAATATCAGCGCGTGTCACCGGTTGTCTGTAAGCAATAATTGCCAACGTTTCCAATAATGCGCGTGAATATTTTGGCGGTTTTTCTTCCAATAAGCGTGATACCCAGTGCGATAAATCCTGCTTGATTTGAAATCGATAGCCACTCGCCACCTGTTTTAATTCAATCGGGCGAGATCGATAATCTTCAATAATAGTCTCTATTGCCGCTTGCACATCCTGTATTTCCGGTTGTTCCAACTCCGGAAAAACCTGCTGTATCTGTTTGGCGGTCATCGGACGCTTGGCCACAAACAAAATAGCCTCAACTATGCGCTTTATTTTCAAATTAATTTCAAGGTGTTCAGTGATTGGAATGGATGCGTTCATGGTTACTGATTTTAACGGTTTCGTCCGCTTTCTAAACTTGCCAAAGGGACGCAACCTGATCGGCACCAACACTTTCTCTTCGACAGGGCTAAGCCGTGCGCAATCGAAGGATTCATCAGGTACAGCCGGTGTTAAATCAACAATCGTGGGTTGCTTCCGTCGTTTAGTAACCTTCTTCTTCGGCGGTGGCGAAACCACTGAGGCTTCTGACCCGGATTTCGGTAAAGGGTTCAGACTGGCTGATTTCGATGAGTCCTTCTTTGCCAAGCTCGAGGATGGCCAGAAACGAGACAACGACGCCGGATCGACCTTCTTTTCGGATAAATAATTGCGAGAAAAGGAGACTATCTTTTCCCTTAAGGTTTGCCAAAATGGTTGCCATTCGTTCACGGACAGATAAAGCTTCTTTGGTAATTTGGTGGTGACTAAGTTGGTCAACGCGCTTAAGGACATCCTGAAATGCCAACAGCATATCTTTTAACTGAATATCCGGTAACTGCTGCGCAACGTCTAATGCGGATATATCGACATCTACGGCAAATATATCACGTTCAACCCTCGGTAAAAAATCGATCTCTTCAGCTGCGGCCTTAATACATTCATATTCCTGTAATCTGCGGATTAACGTGGCCCGAGGATCTTCCTCGTCGTCCTCTTGCTCAGACTGTCTGGGCAGCAGCATTCTTGATTTTATTTCTGCCAATAGCGCAGCCATAACCAGATATTCCGCCGCCAATTCCAGATTGAGTTCACCCATCAATTGAATATAGCTGATGTATTGATGCGTAATCTGGGCGATAGGGATATTGACAATATCCAGATTTTGCCTTCTGATCAAATACAGCAATAGATCCAGCGGCCCTTCAAACAAGTCAAGAAACACTTCCAGTGCATCCGGAGGGATATAAAGATCTTCCGGTAATTGACTGAAAGGTGCGCCGTTGACTATGGCAAAGGCTGGCGTTGTTTCCGTAACAACAGCCGCTTCGCTAGCGGTCATTTGGTAGTGACTGGTAACGGGTTAATTCGGGCAATTTCGCAGGCATCCAGTGAATAGCAAACTTATTAGAATGCCCAATCTCAATCATCAGGATTTTAAAAAAATCACAAGCCTGCAATTGAAAAAAATACTTTCTGGAAAAAAAACAAAGGATATTCCAAAATCAGATTCAAAATTTTAGTGTAGAGCAGCACGATTAAAATAATAAAGCCAAACCGTTCCAAACGATTATATTGCCATGCCCAGTAATTCGGTAAAATACCGGTCAAAATGCGACTGCCATCCAGCGGTGGAATGGGTAACAAGTTAATTAATGCCAACACCAGATTAATTGAAATACCGGCAACGCCTGAATAAATCAACGGATGTGAGATTGCTTCAGTGCCTGCACCGATAGTAACACCCAAGCGAGCCACCAAAGCCCAGGCGAGCGCCATTAATATATTTGAAACCGGCCCTGCCAATGCCACTACGGCCATATCTTGCAAGGGATTTTTAAAATTTCGGGGATCAACAGGAACCGGTTTGGCCCAACCAAAAATAAAACCCGTGCCGGTAATGAGTAACAATCCGGGGAGAATGAGGGTTCCAAATAAATCAATATGCTTAAGCGGATTCAAGGTCAACCGACCCAAGCTGGAGGCGGTATTATCACCGTATTTTTTGGCTACCCAGCCATGCGCCACTTCATGTACGGTAATCGCAAAAATCACCGGCAATACCCAAACCACTATGCGTTGGATTAAGCTTAATTGATCCATTAATATATCCCTTATTAATTTAACATGGGGGCAAGACCTTTGCCCTGTCTGATGATCTCTGCACCATTACTGGAGAATTCGATCATGGTTGTCTCTCCACCTTCAATAATACCGGCATCAATAATCAAATCCAGCTCATTTTCAAGCTTGTCTCTAATCTCGTAAGGATCGGTCATGACCTCACTCTCGCCAGGTAATATCAGTGTTGAACTAAATAACGCTTCGCCCAATTCCTGAAGTAATAATTGCGCAACCGGATGATTAGGAATACGCACGCCGATGGTTTTTTTCTTGGGATGTTGCAGTCTGCGCGGCACTTCACGGGTCGCATCCAGAATAAACGTAAAGGGCCCAGGCGTTAACGCTTTAATCAAGCGATAGGCATCATTACCGATTTTAGTAAAGGTTGATACTTGCGTCAGGTCTTTGCACACGAGGGTAAAGTTGTGCTTATCATCCAACTGTCTGATACGCCGTATCCTGTCCAGCGCCTGTTTATCATCAAGATGGCAGGCCAGTGCGTAAGATGAATCGGTCGGATAGACAATAACCCCGCCATTGCGGATAATTTCCACAGCACGGTGAATCAATCGCAACTGCGGATTTTCCGGATGTATTTCAAAAAACTGAGACATCATTAACGACTACATTGAAAAATTATAAATCGGCATTATACCCCACATCCACTCAAGCTTGCAGTATTGTAACTATTGGCTGTTAAGGCTTTTGCTAAAAAATTGGGTACAATAGTCATTCGTGCCATTAAAAACACCCTTTGCCATTTTGATTGTTAGAATTGCCCTACTCTTGTTACTCGCTGCATTTGCCGTATTAACATCGGCAGACCTGTTGCTATGGCTGGCGATACCGGGACTGCCCGGACTTATGACGCAACTGGGCTTGGCCACACTGTTAAGTGCATTTGCCTTGTTACTGATAACCGGCTTATTGCTGATAAGTAAACTTATCGTCACGGCTTGCCTGGATTACTTTTCCACCCGACAACGCCTGCAACGACGACTCTTGTTTAGCCAGGCCAAGCAGGAGCAGTTTAAGCAACTGTTTTATTTTAAAAAATTGCAAATCAATTATTTTAATGAGGTCAAGAGAAAGCGTTTGTTAATGACCAATAATCGTCAGCAACTACAGGCGTTGTCTCACGCTATTGATAAAGACTTGCTAATGATTAAACCACAACTGTCCAAAACCACTTATCTGCAATTACAACAAGAAAATACCCGATATCGAAATCAACAGGATATTGAGGCTTTACTCACCTTGCAGCAAAAAATAGCCACTCTTGTTTAGCTTATGATGACGTTAAAAAATCGGGTTCTTGCTTTGCTTAATATTTTTCATACCATTAAAGATGAAAACCTGCACTGGAGAACCGCCAACCAAGATCAGCAAGCCCAACTTAAGCACCGACGCGTGCTGGCTGAAAAAACCCTGGAAGCAGAATTAAAAAGGAAAAGTGTCCAGTTAACCCATGAAATCACCCTGCTGCGCACTAAAAACGAGACCGAGTTAGCCATGTTTAAAACCCGGTGCAAACAGGACATTAAGGATTATAAGCAATATTTGGCCGCACTGGATCAGCTTAAGCGTTCAATACAGGCCAGTTACACCCACCTGCCTGAAGCTGTTGCTTTCACCATTCATCATCATGCGAAACATTTATTAAATCAAATGTGGGAAGCCGAAGACTTTGAGCAAAAAATGCACCACGAGATACAGTTGATAAACTTTATGACCACGGTACATGAAGACGCCCGCCTGCATCTGGATGGCGCAAGCACCGAAAAATTACCGGAGAGAACGTTGAGCTTGATTCAACGAAAGTGAGTTTTTTGAATTAGTAAAATTGTAAAGAGCTATCACCACGAAGACACGAAGAGCACGAAGAAAAACTTAAGTGTGACGGAGTTTGCAAACCTGTAACTCGCGCCTTTAATACCCTATGTGAATTATAGTGGGTACACACTATAAAAATACCGGTGAACACCGACCTTAATCACGCTAAAAAATGCCCAAGCCGTCATCCCGGCATGGACTGCCGGGATCCAGAGTACAAGGATGTACTAATCGATAGCCTATTGTATTTATAAAAGCAGATTAAAAATCAGTTTGTGGATGCTTTACAAATGCCATCCATGGCAACTGGATTCCGGCAATCCCTGCCGGAATGACGGATCTTTAAGCGTGACGGCAGTTACAAACACCGACCGTCAAAAAATAATGACAAGTTACACGTAATGCCCTTAATGTCCTAGATAACGGCAACTACCAATTACCATGCTTGCCATGCTCTTCTATGAATTTACCTACTCCTGTTAATTCACTGGTTATTTCAAAATAGAACATTTCACTGTGATCATTGGTTGCTTCAAATCGGTCAACTTCAACTTCAAATTCTGTGGCTTCAGTGATTAAATCACCGGCTTCATCATACTCGGCATTAATGCCGTAGCAATCACCGTAAACACCCATAATCAGGTTTTCATAAGCTGCCAAATAACGTTCATCCTCTGACAGATAATCCTTTTCAGGCGTCCATAAAGCAAATGGTGCTTGATGCAGTTCAGCAAAATTTTTGGCTATTTCTATTTTTTGACTATCACTATTCATTTTTACTTATCGTTGATTATTTGTAGATTAAGACGACTCAATTAAGTTGGGACAAAAATATTGGCCTTAAATCTGGAAGGTTTATCCTGTATTAAAAGGATAGTCTGGATTGACGAACACCATCAGACCTTAATTGGAATCGGGCTTATTGAGTTCCGGAGTTAACGCTTGCGTCTGACCGAGACTCTTCAGTAGTTGCGACAACTCATCAGGCGCTTGCACGACCGCTTGTGGCCCGGCTATTTTTTCTTCTGTCCAGTCCACCATTTCCCCTGAACCCCATGACACAAAAGAAGCGAATATAAACACCAATAAGCCGCGTGTCATGCCACCGGGCAAGCCTTGCGCTTCCAGATAACGCTGAGAATACCGGGCGGCTACAATGAACACAATGGAAGAAATAACCAGGTTCCACACTGAAGGCAAGGTAAACATTAGCGGGCTTTCTCTTGAGCGGAACGGTTATTTTTCAAGGTGTTTATCAAGCTCGATTTCAAGTGTCAAGAACTGATCCTTCCAGTAGGCAGCAGCCTTAACGGCCTCATCCTTTTCAGTCGTCAAACCGGTGATGCGCTCGTTTAAACCCCGGTTCAATTCAGTTAATGCCTTAACCTCTTCAAACGAAGCAAAAACCTTGTCGTCCGACTCAAACACTTTCCGCATGGCAATGTTATCAGCTTCCAAGGTTTTTATAACACCTTGCTGTTCCTCAATAATACTGCTCAACTGCTCTTGATGATCCTCTTGGAGTTGTTGATCAATAACGGGAACCGGCTCAGGTTTGGGTGTTACCGGCTTGGGAGGCGAGATTTCTTTAATGGCTTTAGTCAGACTTTTTTTGCCGTCTATCACTTCCTTTACCAACTCTGCCGGCGCTTCCTTAACCAGCTTGTCAGCCATTTGTTGCGTGCGCTGCCCAACTCCGGATTGTTTAGCCCTGGATTCTGTCGTGTCTAACGGCGCAGAATTAGCTAATTTTTCATCGTCAGCGACCTGAGCTTTTACCCAGCTTTGAGACGCCGATACGATAGCCGCCGCTTGGCCTTGCGTTAAATGTCTGCGATGTAAGTTTGACGACAAGATAAATTGGGTCGGATTAGAACCGGTGTACTCAATCATCACCGGCTTGATACCCAGCTCACAAAGCGCACGATAGCGATTGCCGCCATCCAGAATCATGCCGTTAAGTGTGTAAATGGGGTGGGTTTGTCCGATATCCTGAATGTTGGCTTTAAGTGAAATAAACTCGGCATCCGACATTCTCGGAAAGTAAGTACAAAGCGGATGTAGTTGTATTGCTTGAATATTTTGATCAGTCATTGATTAACCTTAATTTAGAACGACCATTATATCATGACTACAAACAATAGTTTTTTGCAGATAAACTGACAAATTAATCACGCAAAACCAATCCCGGCAATATCAGCTGATGACTCAAGGCACTCTGAAAGGTTATTGATTGTAATTATTCACCTCCCCCTTTGAAAAAGGGGGATTGAGGGGGATTTATCTAA